>JAIRXN010000178.1 GCA_031268245.1 Treponema sp.
ACCACTCCGTTACAGGGAAGCTGCACCAGGGCGGCGCCGCAGCCGAAGACGACCCGGGCGGCGGCCACATCCTGGCTAAGGTTAAACTCCAGGTTGTTGATCCAGTGCAGGGCATTGCCGCCAAGCCAGATGATGACGATTCTGTCGATTATCTCAGGCTTCAAAAGGATTGCGGAGGCTACATTGGTAATGGCCCCAATGGCAATAACATAGAGGGGCTTGTCCGCGGAGTATTTCATCGCCAGTTCCGCCAGATCCCGGGCCGCTTCGGAATCCACAGGCTCCGTTTCCGAAGGGAGGTATTTTACGGAACCGCGCTTCACGAGGGGCTTAAGATCGTCCCGTTTCATCAGGCTAAGCACATTGAAGATCTCGTTATAACTCTTTTCCATGCCGTCAGCGGGGCTTGAAGAATTCTGATTATAGAAGGGAGCCGCATAGATCCCCCTGAGGACAAGTTTTTCCGGGGACTTAATCAGAAATGCCAGGGCAAACTGATCGTCAATCTCGTTGTAGGTGTCGGTATCAATGATCACATCCGCCTTGCCCAGAGGCTTTTTCAGGCGCCGGATCAGATCTTCGTTTGCCGCTTCTCCGGGACCCTTAACGCTCACTGCCTCCCGAATCTGTTCCGCCGTAAAACTGAATCCTTCCATTTTAACAATCCGTCCTTTGCCCTCTTCCGGTTGAAAATTTAGTAAATATTTGTAATATTTACTAAAAAATTTGTTTTTTAGTCTATTAAATTATTACCCTGTTTTTAAGAACTGTCAAGCAAAATTTGAAGATTTTTTTGAATTTTATGTGAAATTCGCATTTTATCTAACAAACGCCTAAATATTAACTAAATTTTACTAGAATGATCTCTTCTTTTATTGACAAGCCGCTTCTCTGCACTATACAATGGATTATGTGTCCCTCCCCTGGGGTCACGATCTTAAGTTTTTACACTATATACGCCGCAAGGAGCGGCTTGCGCATGGCTACCCGGATTACAGACATCGCAAAGGCGGCTGATGTTTCTCCTTCGGCCGTTTCCCTGGCCCTGAACAACAAGCCGGGTGTATCCGGGGAAGTAAGGCAGCGGATCATGGATATAGCCAGGGATCTGGGCTACCGTTCCGTATCCTCCGCTCAGCAGGCGGGGAACATCACCATCAAGCTTCTCAAGATTGCCAAACACGGCCATATTGTAAACGAAAGGCATAACGCCTTCATTACCGAATATCTTGAAGGCATCGAACGGGGAACCAAGAGGCATAACTACAAGCTGGAGGTTTCCTTCTTTAACAAGACGCCGGTGGAAGAGATAGTCGATGCGGAACTCCGTTCCCAGGGTCAGGGCAAGGCCGGCGGACTTATCGTTTTGGGCACGGAACTCTCCGCCCATGAACTCAACTTCTTTACAGCCCTTTCCCGGCCCATGGTGTTCATTGATACTTACTGCCCCCTGGCGGTCTTTGATTGTATAGACATGGACAATACGGACGGGGTTTTCCGTTCCATACAGTATCTCTACCAGATGGGGCACCGGAGCATAGGGCTGGTAAAATCCAGCTACGAAACGCAGAATTTCAAAATGAGGGAAGAGGGTTTCAGGGAGGCTATGGATTATTTCTCCCTGCCGGTGCAGGAAAAATTCATTATCAGCATTGATCCTGCCTACGAACAGGCGGCGGCCGATATGGATCGGTTTCTTGATGAAAGCAAGGGTGTCCACCTTCCAAGCGCATTCTTCTGTATGAACGATATTATTACCTACGGCTGTATGAAGGCGCTGCGGGAAAAGGGTTTCCAAATTCCCGATGATGTCAGCATCACCGGTTTTGACGATCTTCCCTCCAGCAGCATCACCGAGCCCCCTCTGACATCGATCAGAGTTTCCACGCAGCAGATAGGGGAACGGGCTCTGGAACGGCTTTCCGGCAGAATAAACGGCGCGATAACAGGGCAGCCTGAAAAGATCCTTGTTTCCGGAAAATTAATGATCCGCAGCAGCGTAAAACAATTATAGGGAAAGGCTTTTCCAAAATCCAGGAGTGACTATGAAATTCCTTGTCTTCGGCTCTCTCAACATCGACCTGATCTTTTCGGTGGATCATATTGTCTGTCCGGGAGAAACCATCAACTCAAACGCATTGGAACGGAGTGCGGGGGGCAAGGGCGCCAATCAGGCGGCGGCTCTTGCCAAGGCAGGAATGGAAGTGTACATGGCCGGCAAGATCGGACACGACGGGGACTTTCTGCTGGAACTGCTGCAGTCCTACGGGGTGCGTACCGATCATATCATGCATTGGGAAGGGGCCACGGGGCAGGCTCTGATCCAGGTGGATAAAACGGGACAGAATTCGATTGTACTCTACGGCGGCGGAAACGCGGCCCTTAAAGATTCGGAAGTGCCGGCAATTATTTCAGCCTTCAGCGCAGGGGACATTGTTCTTCTGCAGAACGAGATCCCCGTATCCGCGGCGGTAATGAGGACGGCCAGGGAGAGGGGCATGAAGGTATGTCTCAACCCTTCCCCGTTTGATGAGCGGATCGCGGAGCTGCCCCTTGAATTGGCGGATATTCTCTTTGTCAACGAGATTGAAGCGGCAGGGCTGACGGGCTTGCCCGCCTCGCAGGATTTTGAAACGGTTCTGGAAAAACTGGCCGGCCGTTTCCCAAAAACAGAGATAATCCTTACGGCGGGCAGGGAAGGCGCCTTCTATGCCCTGGGAACCTTACGGGCCAGGGGGAACATAGTCGATCTTCCCGTTGCGGACACCACAGGCGCCGGAGATACCTTTTCAGGCTTTTTCCTTGCGGCCAGAGAACGGGGCTGCGATGTAACGGAATCCCTGCGCCTTGCCTGCAAGGCCTCTTCCATAGCCGTTTCCCGCAAGGGCGCCATGGCCTCAATGCCTTTTGCCGGGGAAGTGTTCTAAGGCAACGCCGAATTGAATAACTCAGTGTTTTCCTAAGATAGAAACGTCTTTTCCAGAAACTCCGCGGTTCCGTCTTCCGTATTGGCGCCGATGACGAGATCCGCCGCCTCCAGCACAGCCGGGCCGGCATTGGAGGGGGCGGCGGAGAAGCCCGCGGCAGAGAACCTGGGGAGATCGTTCTCCTCGTCCCCCAGGGCAATGACTTCTTCGCTTTTGAGACCTCGCGCCTTCATGGCGGTTTTGAGTCCTTCGCCTTTGGAGGCTTTCGAAGCAAGAATTTCAAGAAAATTCCTGAAGGTACGGACAATGTAGACCGTATTCCCAAAACGTTCCTTCAGGCGGGGCTTAAGAAGCTCCTGAATCTCAGGCTCGGCAATGAACATACCCTTGATGCAGCCCGGAAGACCGGGGGCATTGACGGCCTCCCGGAGATCGCATATCACCGCATCCATGCCGGTGTGGTTCAGGTACATTCCGGTCTCGGGACACCGGGATTCGGCGGCAAGAACAAAGGATTTGCCGTCACTTTGAGGCAGAAAAAGCTGAAAGTAGGCGCCGGTTTCCCGTGAAAGGCCGATACAGAAATCCGCCGCTTCATTTTCCAGAAGAACGGCGCTGAGGATCTTCCCTCCGGGCATATCCGCTACAATTGCACCGTTAAAATATACCATGGGGCCTTCCGCCTCAATGGGACGCCTGTATTTTTCCGCCGACTCAAGCCCTCTGCCTGTACAGATAATCGTCCCGATTCCCCTTTCTCTGCAGGAACGCAGTGCTTTCTCCGTCCGGCCGCTCAAAACGGCGCCGGCGCCCAGGGCGGTACCGTCCAGATCCAGCGCCAGAGCCCGGATGCGGGAACTGTCAAGTTTTCGTTTTTGCATAAAAATGAGTATATTGAAAACACTTGATTTTACATAGACATTGAAACGATATTTATTATAGAGTGTTTTAATATCGTGAGCTTGTTCCAGCATGACATTTTGGAACAGCCTCATCGTGAATGTGGATAAAACTTGGTATGAGGGTATATATGAAAAGACTTTTTCCTGCGAAGTTCTTTCAAAACTTCAGTTTTGAAAGAACAACCTTTAAAAAGGACAGTTTTGCAGGCCGTAGGCCGAAAAACTGCAAGAGCTCCTGCAAAACCAACCGGGTTTTGCAGGAGGCTCCTGTTTCTGCGGCTTTTTTTCTGCTGATTCTATCCGGAGCGTTTCTCTTTAGCGCCTGTCCCAATAGTTCAAACTCGGATCTTGAAGAAAAAACCATCCTTTATGAAGCGCCCGTTGATGATCAGGGGGGCCAGTATCAGTTTTATACCAACGACTGGCTCCGTTATAACAGCTATACCTCTTCGAGGCTCCTCCCCCGGCCGGCAGGAACCAATACGGACATCTTTGAAATTGCCGCATCCAAGCTGAGCGGCCATGAAAAGGCAGGTTACGGACTCATCTTTGCCGTCAGCGAAGACGGGGAGAACGGTGAATTGAGCTATTACCGCCTTGTTATCACCACGGAAGCGGTGTACCAGGTTGAAAAACGGGTTTTCAATCCGGCGGCAGTGAGCGAAGAGGGCAAGTACACGAGCACCTATTTCTGCGGATCGAGTGATACGAAGGGAAGAATCTCACGTCTTTTATTGCAGGGTGAGGATCAGAGACAAAGGGATGCCTTTAACCGTATCAAGGTGATACGGGAGAATATGAGCGAACCGGATTCCGAAGGTAAAATTACAGGTACATTCCGTATTTTTTTCAATGATCAGGCTGCGGCCAGCTTTATCGACACCGATGCCATTCCCATTCAAGAGGACAGTGCGGCGGATCCGGGCACATGGAACGGGAACAGGATGGCCTTTACCACCGGCGTGAACAATGCCGCGGTGGGCGAAGACTTCCCCAACAATCCTGTGGATGTGCGCTACAACCTCGTGTGGAATTAGCTTAGAGTCTGTCTATAATGTAGACACATTATAGACTCGGCATTTATGCCGCGACTACCTTAAAATAATCCGGCCGCAAAGTAACCGGCTTTGTGGACAGACACTAGCTTAATCCAGCGATACTGGCTTCTGCGGCGGCGCGGCCGTCGGCAATGGCCCGTACCACAAGGCTTGCGCCGTTACGGGAATCTCCTGCGGCCCACACTTTGACATTGCTGGTATGGAAACTCCCCAGGGTGCGGATATTTCCCCGCTCATCCAGTTCAAGCCCCAGAGACGCCACGAGACCTTCCTGAACCACATGGGTAAAGCCCATTGCAAGGAGTACCAGGTCTGCGCCGATTTCAAAGCCGGAACCGGGAATTTCACTCATCACCGGGCGGCCGTCTTTCATGGCCCAATCCACTTTACAGGCCCGGATCGAATCCACCCTGCCGTCTTTTCCAATAAAGGCTTTTGAGTTGACCGACCAGAGCCGCTCACTCCCCTCTTCATGGGAACTTGAAGTCTTCATGACCTTGGGCCAGAGGGGCCAGGGCTCTTCGGGGGAGCGGTGCTCCGGGGGCCTGGGCAATACTTCGATCTGTGTAACCGACCTCGCCCCCTGCCGGTTGGCGGTTCCCACACAGTCCGAACCCGTATCGCCGCCCCCAATAACCACCACCCTCTTGGCGAATGCGGTAATGGGTTCAAGACCGAAGTCCTCCCCGGCAATGGTTCTGTTCTGCATGGCAAGGTAATCGAGGGCCTGGACGATCCCCGCGTTTTCCCGGCCGGGTATTCCGAGATCCCGCGGATCCCTGGCGCCTATGGTGAGGAGCACCAGATCAAAATTTGCCTCCAGATTCCTGGGATCAACAAAATACGGGTCTGCTGTTTCGGTAATCCCGTCCGCTCCCCTGGCTCCAAAGCTGTAACGGGCGCTTCCCACACGGATATGGGCCTTGAATACGACCCCTTCGGCTTCCATCAGCCTGATGCGCCGGTCAATAAAGCTCTTGTCCAGTTTGAAGTCGGGGATACCGTAGCGGAGGTAGCCGCCGAGTTGACGGTCGCCTTCGTAAACGGTAACCGAAAAGCCTGCCCGGTTGAGGTACCATGCGGCGGAGAGCCCTGCGGGACCGGCGCCCACCACCGCCACCTTCCTCCCGTTCCGCTTTTTCGGAGGCCGGGGCTTTACAATACCCAGCGCAAATGCCTTCTCTATGGCGGCAAGTTCGTTCTGTCTTATCGTTACCGGATCGTCATTTGCGCCCAGAACGCAGGAAGCTTCACAGAGGGCAGGGCATACCCGGCCGGTGAACTCGGGGAATGGGTTGGTATCCTGCAGAATGGCCCAGGCCCCTTCCCAATCGCCCCGGTAGATCCTGTCCTGAAATTCGGGCATGAGGTTACAGACCGGACAGGCCCAGTGGCAGAAGGGTACGCCGCAGTCCATGCAGCGGCCCGCCTGGAGCCTGCGGTCTGCGTCCCCCAGCATCAGTTCAACTTCGCTGTAATCGTTAAGCCGCTCTTCCACGGGCCTGTAGCCTGCTACCTGGCGTCTTGTCTTCAAAAAACCTTTCGGATCACCCATTATTGTCCCCATTCAATAGACTGAGGCTCTTTCAAAACTTCAGTTTTGAAAGAGCAACATCTAAAAAACGCGGTTTTACAGCCCGTAGGGCGAAAAACCGCAAGAGCTTCTGCAAAATTAACCGAGTTTTGCAAGAAGCTCGACTTATTCGAAAGAGCCTCTAATATTTGGCTTCCAGCTCTTCACGCTTACGTACATCCCAGAGCTGCTTGTCCAATTTCGCAATCTTCATCTCTTCCAGAGCCCGTTTGTATTCCAGGGGAAGCACCTTGATGAATTTGGGTTTGTACTCTTCCCATTTGTCCAGGATGTTTCCGGCATATTCCGAAGCCGTCCAGTAGACATGCCTGCGGATTGCGGAACGGACATAGTTAATATCCTCTTCGTTATCCAGGCCGGAAAGTTCCACCATGCCCTTATTGAGGAAGAATTCAAAGTTACTGTTGATATTGAGCACATAGGCGATACCGCCGCTCATGCCCGCGGCAAAATTCCGCCCTACCGTGCCCAGCACGACAAGTTTCCCGCCTGTCATGTATTCGGCGCAGTGATCCCCGGTTCCCTCCACCACCGCTTCGGCCCCGGAATTGCGCACACAGAAACGCTCTCCGGCCACACCGGCCGCATATAGTTCCCCGCCGGTAGCGCCGTAGAGCACCGTATTCCCGACAATGATATTCTCGTTGCTCTTAAAAAGGGAACCCGGCGGGGGGGCCACCACGATCCGGCCTCCGGAAAGGCCCTTGCCCAGGTAATCGTTGGTATCCCCCGCCAGGCGGAAGGTGATCCCCCGGGCAAGGAAGGCCCCGAAACTCTGGCCTGCCGACCCGCTAAAGTCAACGGTAATAAAGTTTTCGGGAAGCCCCTGACCGCCGTAACGCCGGCTTACATTGAAGGAAAGCATGGCCCCAACCGCACGGTCGGTATTCTTCACCTGGCTTCTTACTACAACCGGATTCCTGTTTTCCAGGGCTTCTTTGCAGTCTTCGATGAGTTTAATATCCAGCACATCGTGAATCTTATGGATCTGATCCTGAACGCAGCGGGTTTCCCTGCCTCCGGGAATGTCCGCGGGGCCTTCCTCCCGGTAGAGGAGCCGGGAAAGATCCACCCCCTTATACCGTTCATCTGTACGCTGGCAGAGAAGATCCGCCCGGCCGATGAGTTCGTCAAAATGCCGGAAACCCAGACCCGCCATGATCTCCCTCACTTCCTCCGCAAGGAAACGAAAAAAGTTGATAAGATGTTCGGGTTTTCCGGCAAAACGCTTGCGGAGTTCCGGATCCTGAGTGGCTACTCCCATGGGGCAGGTATTCTCATGGCACTTGCGCATCATCACGCAGCCCATAACGATGAGGGCCGAAGTACCGAAACCGAATTCCTCGGCTCCCAGCATGCCGGCTATCACAATGTCCCGGCCGGTTTTTATCTGCCCGTCGGTCTGGAGCCTCACCCGGCCCCGAAGGCCGTTCCTCACCAGCACCTGGTG
>JAIRXN010000089.1 GCA_031268245.1 Treponema sp.
TTTCGTAACTCCTTATAATATAAGGAGTTACGAAACATGGGAAACACGGTTAAAAAGGCCGTTTTCGATAGGAATCCATTAAAACCGATTAATTCGACAACCTCGTTATGTGCAGTGCCATATTGTGTTTATTTGTTTGTAATATTTGCTACATTTGAGTTTCCCAATGTAAAAATATAAGAAACCTCATTATCATTCAATGATGATGTTGCATGAAATTGTATTTCAAGATTATAAATATTTAGTTTTGTATTCTTTGCCCATGTTTCTTCTACTTTTTGTATATGAATGTTTCTTAATAAATTATTATTTCTTCCATCAAAAAGTATAGAATGAAAATCATCTCTAATATTCATAATTTGTTTAAATGTCGTATCTTTGATAATTGAAAGAGTTTCAATCCCATTAAACTTTTTCATAAAATAATTATATGTTTCTTCATCAATCAAAAACCTATTTAATTTATCCCTGCTTAATATTCTTGAATTTTTTATTATAGCCTTTCCGTACCAATTATTTTCATAATTAAAAACATTATCATACGTTATTGTACTACGTATATTTAATTCTCCGATATATTTAGAAAGCCTAGGAGAAAAATGTCCACTGTTAAATATATGTAATACAGCAAAAAAATACAAGTTAAATACCAATGCATGTAAAGGAGTCTGAAAAATAATAAAACCGCCATCTCCCGTTGGTATAAAATTATTTTGTATGTTAATATCCTTGGATAATGTTTTTTCTGCAACGCAAGTATATTGACAAGTGTTATCGAGTAATAAATCAAAAATAAGTGGTATTAATGATTGTTTTTCATCTTCATAATCACTATACTTGTATATATCTAATCCAAGAATTGCTTTTATTTCCTGTTTTATATTTTCTCGTGAAAAATTTGAAAAATTTTCGATGGAAACATTATCGGGAACATTACCAATCAGTTCCATATCATCAATTTCCTTTAATTTGGCAAGCAACTTGTCCTTTTTGATCATACTATAACTCCTGTATATTTTTTATATTGGTTCTCCCAAAAAATGTCAATATGGCATTGCACATAACGTTCCGGCTGTATATGACGTTTTGGCGGCCCGAATAAGGGCTTGCGAAGCAAGACCAGGGCCGACAAAATGTGGGTGCAGTGAGCCGACCTAGGCGAACGGAACCCCGGAGGGCCGAAGGCCCGGAGCATATACAGACCTGTTAGGCGCAGTACCCCCGTACTCCATTCTTCTCAAAAATAGAATCTCAATAGCCTGGTCTTTGAATATGCTCCTGCACTTTCCATTGTTTTTTTGAATTATGATTATAATACCAACATCCCGAAATTGCTGTTAATCCTTTCCCTTTTACAATGTTTTTTAACCCGTTTAATATATTTGCCCCATATCCTTTTTGTCTATATTCCTCCCGCACAATCATTCCTATACTTGCATATTGATCCATGATTTTTTGATATTCTATCACACCAAATCCTATTATTTTGTTTTCATGCCTTGCTATATATATTTCTTCATCTGCCGACTTTTTTATATTTTCAATTTCACCTTTTAAAAAGTCGTAACAAATATTTAATATTTCCCCGTCTTTCTCAATATCCGCGAGTGTTAATTCTATATTTATTATTTTTGACGGAGTTTTGTCCGTATATATTGAGAAATATGCCTGTTTTTCTATTTTCACATAATTATCAACGGCATGGCTTATAAAAAACTCATCCCCCGTTGGAATTAAAGCCTCTTTAATTGATTCATATTTTTTAATAAGTGTAAATAATTCCTGTGAAATATTCCGGTATTTCTCAAATACATTGAATAAAACCAATACGGTTTCCTTATTTATTGCAAAATATCCTATAATATTATCGTTATACATTATTTTATAAAAATTGCTTTCCCGAATATGCCCTTCTAAAAAAGAATCAGCAATAATTTGATTATTCTTATAATATTCAACCACAAATGATTTTACATCGTCAAAATAACATTTTTTTATATTTACATTGCTTAGAACATCGTTCATTTTACTCTCCCTTCATTAAATATATTTTATTTTGTATATTTTGTCAATCATTGTTTTAATATTTCTCAACTAATTTTAGGGGGTATTGCGCCTAACAGGCTTTATATTCCTCGTGCCTAAGAAAGCACTGATTTATTCCCCTAAATAGGCCTTGCGAATCCCATCGTCTTTAAGCAGCGCCTCCCCTGTGTCCTGCATGGTAATCCTGCCGGTTTCAAGCACATACGCATAATCGGCTATTTCCAGGGCCGCACGGGCGTTCTGTTCAATCAACAGAATCGTTGTACCGTGTTTGTTGATCTCTATGATGATCTCGAAGATCATCTTTGACACGAGGGGCGCCAGTCCCAGGCTGGGTTCATCCAGCATGAGAAGCTTCGGGCTTGACATAAGACCGCGGGCCACGGCGAGCATCTGCTGTTCGCCTCCCGACAGTGTTCCTGCGCTCTGGCGGATTCGTTCCTTGAGCCGGGGGAAGAGCCTGAAACAACGTTCCCGATCCTGCCTGATCCCCGCCTTGTCTTTGCGGATATAGGCTCCCAGGGTAAGGTTTTCGTCTACAGTAAGGTTGGGGAATACATGCCGTCCTTCCGGAATAAGCGCCATGCCGCCGGAAACAATGTCGCGGGGATCGTGTCCGGTTATCTCTTCATCGTTCCAGAGGATCTTTCCGGCGGCAGGTTTGACAAGTCCGGCAATGCTGTTGAGCATGGTGCTCTTTCCAGCCCCGTTTGCTCCGATAAGGGTGACGATTTTCCCTTCGGCAACTTCAATGTCGATGCCCTGCAGCGCGTGGATGCCGCCATAGTAAACCGAAAGACCTTCGAGTTTCAGCAGGAAATTTTGTTTCCCCTTCGGTTCAGTGTTTGGGCCCGGCATTACTCTACCCCCAGATATGCGTCGATGACTTTCTGGTTTTTCTGAATCTCCTGGGGAGTGCCTTCCGCAATAGTAATGCCGTAATCCAGTACATAAAGCCGCGTACAGATTCCCATAACCACCTGCATGTGATGTTCGATAAGGAGCACGGAAATATCGAATTTGTCCCTGACGGAAACGATAAAGTCCATGAGTTCGTATGATTCCTGCGGATTCATGCCTGCGGCAGGTTCATCAAGCAGGAGGAGCTTGGGTTCTGTAGCCAGGGCCCGTACAATTTCAAGACGGCGCTGCTTGCCGTAAGGCAGGGATACTGCGTTGTCATCGGCATTCGACAGAAGTCCTACCGAATCAAGGAGTTCCAGGGCAAAGTTTTTGCTCTTCGTCTCCTTTTTAAGGTAGGCGGGCAGATGCAGCACCGATTCAAAGAGCGAAGGTTTTTCTCTGAGGTTGCAGGCCACAAGGATATTCTCCAGCACCGTCATTTCGTGGAAAAGCCTGATATTCTGAAAAGTTCTGGCAATGCCGATTTCGGTGATCCTGTGGGACGGCATGCCGGCAATTTCCCTGCCGTTAAGGAGTATCTGGCCCTTGGTGGGAGTATAGACTCCGGTGATCATGTTAAAAATCGTAGTCTTTCCCGCGCCGTTAGGACCGATGAGTCCTACAATTTCTCCGTCATTGACAACAGTGGTAAAATCGGAGACCGCGGTAAGTCCGCCGAATTGCATGGTAACATGTTTGGTAAGCAGCATCAGTTGCTCTCCTTACCGCTTTTTTTTGAAAAATATGCTCCGATTGCGGGTTTGATGCCGGCAAGGAGTTCCCAGGAAAATTCGGTTTTCCCCATAAGGCCCTGCTGCCGGTTTATAACCACCACAAGAAGCAGGATGCTGAACACTACCATCCTTAAACCGGGAAGTCCGTTGGTCTGCACAAAGATAAAGTTAAGAGGACCGTCAAGGAAACGCAGAAGCTCCATGGAGACGGTCACCACAATCGCTGCGATTACGGAGCCTGTGATGCTTCCGTTGCCTCCCAGTACCACGATGAGCACAATGTTGTAGGTAAGCGCAAAAGTGAACATCTTGGGATCAATGGTACTCATCATGTGACCCAGCAGCGCCCCGCCGATTCCGGCAATAAAACTGGCTATGGTAAAACTGAGGACCTTTATTTTTGCGACATTTATTCCCATGGCCTGGGCCGCTATTTCGTTATCCCGGACAGCCATGCAGGAACGGCCAAAGGCGGAACGGATAAGAGCGAACATGAATACTACCGTTAAAAAAACCAGGCACCAGATCATCCAGGTGGTAGAAAATTTGGGGAGGCCCTTGATACCCAGGGCGCCGTTGGTCACCGATTGCATGTTGGTGATCACCACCCGGATGATCTCGGAAAAACCCAGGGTGGCAATGGCGAGGTAATCGTCCCGGAGGCGGAGTACCGGAGTACCGATAAGAAAGCCCGCAAGCGCGGATACCGCTCCCGCAATGATCAGCGCGGGAATAAAAGGAAGCTGTATGCCTGCAAGCCAGGGCTCTATAGGAGCCATGAAGAAGTTCATTTCCTTCTGGGCAGGGCTCATGGTAAGAAGGGCGCTTACATAGGCTCCCAGGGCCATGAAACCCGCATGCCCCAGAGAAAAGAGTCCTGTAAAACCGTTAATCAAATTGAGCGAAAGGGCAAGAATGATGTAGATTCCGCAGAGGTTGAAGATCCGCAGATTGAAGGAACTGAAAGTCTTGTCCGCAAAAAGTATAAACAATGCGATGAGAAGAACCCCCGCAATACTCAGTATCAGTCTTGTTTTTTTGCTAAACATCATGGTTTCCTACACCTTTTCTATCTGATGTTTCCCCAGAAGGCCGGAAGGCTTCACGAGTAATACTATTATCAGCAGAATAAATGCAAAGGCGTCCCGGTAGCCTGTAAGCGTGGGAAGGAAGGCCATGATCATGATCTCAATAAGACCCAGGAGGAAGGCTCCCAGCACCGCCCCGCCGATATTACCGATACCGCCGATGACGGCGGCGATAAAGCATTTCAGCCCCGGCACGGTTCCCATGGTAGGGTTAAGCTGGGGATACTTGAGCGCCCACATGACTCCGCCGATTGCCGCAAGTACGGAACCGGTGCCGAAGGTAAAGGAAACAATCTTGTTAACGTCTATGGCCATAAGCCGGGCTGCCGCAAGATCCGTGGACACTGCCCGCATGGCCATACCGGTTTTTGTCTTGTGAACAATGATTAAAAGGATAACCAACAGTATTGCTGTCAAAACGGGAATAAAGAAACTGACGCTCATTACGGAAACCGCGCCCATGTGAATGACCCGGTTGAACATATCGGGTACGGGAAAGGGTTTCTGCCGGCCGCCAAAGATAACCGTGGCCAGATTCTGAAAGAGAAAGGAAGCGCCGATGGCGCTGATCATAATCGAAATCCGGGGACTGTTCCGCAGCGGAGCATAGGCTACCCGCTCCAGAGCTATGCCCAGAACACCGGTAAGACCGAAGGCTACAATAAAACCAACCCACCAGGGCATGAGAAACAAGGTTACTGCATAGAAGGCAAAGTAGCCTCCCAGCATGAATACATCACCATGTGCAAAGTTGATGAGACGGAGGATGCCATACACCATGGTATAACCAATGGCAATAAGGGCATAAAGGCTGCCCAGTGAAAGGGCGTTAGCCAGATACTGCAAGAACGAATCTATACTCATTTATATCTTTTGGCATGGAAGATTGAGAATTGGACTGCCGCCAACTCCCAATCGGGCTTGTTTCAAAACCGACCGGGTTTTGAAACAAGCCAATCTTTAATTTTTAATCCACAACGGCGGTTATGGATTTACGACGGTCTGGAATACATATTTGCCGTTTTTGACGGTTTTAATAACCGCGGCTTTTACGGCATCCCCATTCCCATCCAGGGTGACTACCCCGGCGGCGCCCACAAAGCCCCTGGTCTGGGCAATGGCGCTGCGGATCTTCTCCTTGTCCAGAGAATCGGCCCGCCTGATAGCATCCAGGCAGAGCAGATATGCATCGTAGGCAAGGGCGGCAAATCCGGAGGGCTCGGTTTTATAGTCTGTCCTGTAATCGGAGATGAATTTCCCGGTAATGGGGGTAGCGGCATTTTCTCCGTCAAAGAAGGTTGAGAAGAGGGCGCCTTCTACCCGTGCGCCGCCGACATCGAGAAACTCGGGAACATCCCAGGTGTCGCCGCCGAGAACCGGACAATTAACACCCTGTTCACGGGCCTGCTTCATGATAAGAGCGGACTCGGTGTAGTTTCCGGGGGCAAAGATGACATCAGGATTAAGGGACTTGATCTGGGTAACCTGGGCACTGAAATCCTGATCGCCGGTCTGGTAGTTGAAGGTTCCCAGAATCGAGTTTGGGTTCCCGGTAAGTTTTTTGAAGTTTTCAACAAAGAAATTGGCAAGACCGACCGAATAGTCATTGGTTACTTCCTGAACGATTACGGCAGTCTTGGCCTTCTGATCGTTGAAGGCAAAGTTGCTCATCACAGTCCCCTGGAACGGGTCGATAAAACAGACGCGGAAGTAGTAGTCGTTTCCCAGCGTTACCAAAGGATTGGTACAGGTAGTCCCGATAATAGGCACCCTCTTCTCCTTGGCAACTTCCCCGCCGGCAATGGCAAAGGAGGAACCATAGGTTCCGATGATGATCGAGGCTTTTTCCCGGTCAATAAGGCGTTCCACCGCATTGGCCGCCTCAACCTTGTCGGTCTTGGTATCCACGATTGCCAGGTTGATCTTGTACTCCTTGCCGCCGGCCGTGACGGTTGGGTAGAGCTTGTTTGCCAGGCGGATAGCCTCAACTTCCATCTGACCGCCGGCCGCATTAGCCCCGGTCATGGGTTCAAACACACCGATGGTGATGGTATCTCCGCCGGCGCCGTCGCTCTTGCCTCCGGCGAAAACCGGCAGCGCCAGCACCGCAAGGATCATCGCCAGGGCGCACATTTTGATTGTCCTTTTCATTTTACTCTCCTTATTAAACTGGATAATCTCTGAGCCTGTCCCAAAACCCGGCCGGTATCGGAACAACTGCTCTAATCCCGTATTTTTATACAAATCTTAATAATATTCAATAGAGCTGTTCGGAAACTCAGTATTCCAGTGAATAGAAAAAGCCGAAGCGGAAGTCGTCATTCAGACTGAAGACTCCGTTATTCACGTTGGAAGCCCGCCAGACCACATAGAGGCTGGGAATAAATTTTACCGGTACGGCAGTGATAAAAACCGTAGAGGCCGAAAGGGCAAGGCGGAACAGAACCGACTGGGTAAGGGCGTAATCGTCCCCCAGCCGGGTTCCTTCAATTTCTTTTGTCTCCCTGGAATCGTAGAGAGCCGCCCGGTAGGCCACCGTACCAATAAGGCGGTTATAGTAGAGATGGGAAAGGTTCTTCTGTATCTCCACCCGGAAAAGCCGGAATTCCGCCTGTCCGCCGGAGATCCAGGTAAGCGCGTTGATTTCCGGGTTTGAGTACTCCGCTGCGGATACGGAGGAGAAGACTGAGCCGGTAAAATTCCGGGATTCACCCTGAAGATCCATGCCTCTGGTATCCCAGGCGCCGTAAAGATTCAGGCGGGCCGGGAAGAAGGGTTCAAAGGCTGCCTCCAGGGAAGTTTCCAGCCGGGGCGGCAGGTGATCCGGGGTAAAACGGGCAAAAATACCGGTTAGCAGCCCCTGCCCGAAGCTTTCCCAGCTTAGACGGCGGAAGTTTGAAAATTCCAGACCGCCCATGTAGTTGAAGTAGAGGCGGTCTCCGTATTTCCAGGTATAGGCGGAACTTCCGTCTTCCGGATCCAGGGCATAGGCATGCGCTCCCATTTCCGCTCTGAAGCCCAGCCGGTTCCGGTCATCCCAGAGGTAATGGTTAGCCGAAACAGCAAGGCTGCCCTGGGTAACGCGGTAGGTATTGAGCCCCGTTTTGTCTATATCATCCCGGAAGTGAATCCGCACAGGGAAACCCAGATTCAGATTAGTCCAGTTTATGTCGGTATAGGCCATCCATGAACGGGCATCCAGGGCGGCATAGAGTTCCGCGGTATTAAGGCCGGTGGGGTCGCCCAGGTAGGAGAAGAAGCCTCCGCCGTCAAAACTATAGTTTCCGCCCCGGACTTCACGGATAAGGGGGTAGGGAACCCAGAGCTGGAAAGGATTGAGATACTTTACCGGGTTGTAAAGCCTGCTTTTCAGGGGGGAATTCCCGGAAGAGACCGCGGGAAGCGGAATCTCTTCTCTCTCCGGTTTCAGCCCCGCTTCAAGGCGTTCTTCCGTATTCCATGCCGCAAGACGAAGGGAGGCCCGGCGGCCGCTCAGAGAGTCGGTATCTTCAGGGTATTGCATCAGCGCGTCCCAACTGCTAAAGGCTCCCCGGTAAAAGATCCTGTTTTCTGCACATACGGGCATGCTCACCCCGCCTGAAAAATTTCTTTCGGAGAAGACCGCCTCCATTTTTTCAGGATCAATCACGCCGAGCTTGTACATGCCTCCGGTGTTTTCGTAGCCGAAAAGGAGCCGGCCTCCGGAAACATTGAGCCAGCGTATGTAAGACCAGTACCCTTCATCATCTTGAAGATCCGAAGCAAGCCTGTAAACGAGGGCCGAAGGATAATGATAGAGTCCCAGTTCCCGTTTTCCCCGGCGGAGAACCGTAAAGACAATCCATTCATCATTCAAGGCCGCAGGCCGGGAAAAGATCAGTTCAGCATTTCCCCGGAGCAGTACCTCTTCGTTTTCCGGGGCGGCCTTGCCCGGCTTCCTGCGGTACACGAGGCTGTTACTGTGCCGTTCCGCGCGGAGTCCGGCCAGACCCTCCCGGAAGTAGACTCCCGAATAGAGATTCCGCCAGACCCGGCCCGAAAGCCTGCCCTCCGCGGAATATTCCCTTACCACCGCCTCCGCGAGGCTTCCCGTATACCGGTATGATGAAACGAGAAGATTTTCCCCGTTTTCATCCGCATCAATACCGTAAACCGAAGTATCCGCAAAAAAGGCCCGCTCTTCCTTTCCTTCGGCGTTCAGCCGGATAAGCTGCCGGCGTATCCTGTCAAAAACAAAGATCCTGCCGCCTCCGGAAGCCGTCGCGGTGATCAACTGTCTCTTTCCGGACAATCTTCCCCGGGCATTGTCTTCAAGCCCCTCAAGCTCAAAATTTTCTTCAAAGTCTCTCCAGACATCAAGGAAAGCTTCCCCGTATACATTCTTAAAGGCATTATAAAAATTGAAGTTATAGAAAAAAAAGGTAAAATGATACAGCCTGCCCAGGGCCTGCCAGAGTTCCGCATATTTTTCCGGGCCGTATCGTTCTTCAAGATATGCCGAAAAGTAGGCTCCGTAGTTGTAATGGTGGGAACCTGCGGGCAGATCCCAGACCCCCGAAGCCTGGAAGGGACTTAAAAAAGCGCCTTCCGCATGGGCCTGTATAAGCGTCTGCCGGATCAGGGGATCGTTGGCCCTGCCGCCGCCGCCGGAGCTTTCAAATTTTACCGCAAGTCCCTCTGTCATAAAGAGGGGAACGGTCATGGCCGGGGGGTAGATCCAGGCCCCAAAGATGCGGTGGAGAACCCTGTACAACGGGCTTTTGACGCTCATCGAAACCGCATGGCTCATCTCGTGCATAAAGAGCTTTTCCAGGGAATTTTCAAAACCTGTCCACTCAGGATCTATCGGGGTATCAAAGAGAACAATGTGGAAAAAAGGCATGGGGCTCATGTAGCCGTTGAATTCTTCGGTGTGGGGCGTGATGCTCACCGGCACTTTCCGCGAGAGGCTCAAACCCAGTGAGGAAGAAACCTTTTCGTAGACGGCATCCGCAAAACCCGCAAGAGTCCGGGCCGTTTCTTCGGATTCGGAAGGGTAGATGATCTCAAAGTGTTGGGTTTCTATGACATGCAGTACCGTGAAGGGCCTGAAGTTTTGGGCAAAAAGCCCGCAGCAGCAAAAAATGAAAAAGAAAAAAAATGTTCTGTTGAGCGCCATCAAATAACGGTTTTTAGTTCCTTATTACTGGATAATTCAAAAGAATTCATACATTAATTTCCTGAATTTGACAATACTTCTCATGGGGGGTAGAGTCAAATATGCGTAAGGAGTGGAATGAGCGAGTATTTGATTGAAGGCGGCCATCCCATCGGCGGAAACATACGGACCAGCGGGAACAAGAACGCCGCCCTTCCCTGCATCGCAGCGGCGCTGCTCACCGGTGAGCCTGTGGTGCTGCGGAATATTCCCGTCATTGAAGATGTACAGGTAATGCTGGAGATCTATCAGTCTTTCGGCGGCAGCGTGGAGAGTCTGGGACCCGGAGCCTGGCGGCTTGTCATGACGGATATAAAATCTTCCTCAATACCGGCGGAACACGCACAGAAGATCCGGGCTTCGATCCTCTTTGCGGGGCCTCTCCTGGCGCGGACGGGCAAGGCTGTACTGCCTCCTCCCGGAGGGGATGTTATCGGCAGGCGGCGGCTGGATACCCACTTTCTGGCCCTTACCGAACTGGGCGCCAGGGTTAAAACCAGTGATTCGTTTACCTTTACGGCAAAAGCCCTGAGGGGTGCGGACATCTTCCTTGATGAAGCTTCCGTTACCGCAACGGAAAACGCCATCATGGCAGCGGCGCTTGCCAGGGGGCTTACGATCCTCACCAATGCGGCCAGCGAGCCTCATGTGCAGGATCTCTGCAGGATGCTTGTTTCCATGGGAGCCCGAATCGAAGGCATCGGTTCAAATATTCTTACCATCACGGGAACCTCAAAACTTTCCGGAACGGATTTTGCCGTGGGCGCTGACTTTATGGAGGTAGGCTCCTTTATCGGTCTTGCGGCCGCCACCAGGGGGGAGCTTACCATCGAAGGAGCCGCCGTAAGGGATCTTCGTTCCACCCGGCTCGCATTCGGAAAACTGGGTATTGTCTGGGAGCATGAAGGAAACCTGATCCATGTACCTGCCAGGCAGTCCATGACGGTGAACAGTGACCTCGGCGGCATGATCCCCAAGATCGACGATGCCCCCTGGCCCGGCTTTCCCCCGGATCTTACGAGTATCGTTACCGTTGTAGCCACACAGGTAAAGGGGACGGTGCTTATCCACGAGAAGATGTTTGAATCCCGTATGTTCTTTGTAGACAAACTTATCGCCATGGGGGCCAGGATCGTACTCTGCGATCCCCACCGGGCGGTGGTTACAGGCCCTTCAAAGCTCAGCGCCGCGGAACTGGTAAGCCCCGATGTGCGGGCCGGCATGGCGATGATCATCGCCGCCATGTGCGCCCGGGGAAAGAGCATTATCCGCAATACCTACCAGATTGAACGGGGTTACGAGAATCTTGTGGGGCGGCTTTCCTCCCTGGGCGCCGTCATAGAGAGAAGCGGTTAGGTGAATAGGGCAGGCCGGTTTTTATACAGACACCGCCGTATCGCCGGATCTCTTGCCGGAGGTTTTGCCGGTATTATCGGGGGCTTTACCGGTTTCTTTATCGGTGTGCTTCTCGGCTATCTTCTGCAGGAGATCTTTGCCCAGGCGATCGAAGACCGTTCCGTCGGGAGCTACTTTGACGAGCCTGAACTGCAGAACTTACAGGAAGGAGAACCGGGACTCGCCGCTTTCTGCGCTCTTTCCCTGTACATCATTGGGAAAAATCCCGCGGGAGGGGAAACGGAAGCGATATATAAAGAGATCATCCAAACCGTGAGGAGTGTTTTCCCCCGGAACCGGGAAGAAATACCCTTTATCGAAGCCTTTTGCCGTATTGCCTTTTCCCGGCTTGAAACCATAAATCACATTTTTTTGGCGGAAAGCCTCGTTTCCCGGCGTTCTTCCAGGGGGGATCTCCCCCTCCTTGCCGGGGCCCTCTACGCCCTTGCCAGAGGCCCTGCGGCGCGGGAAGCCGCTGCGGGAATCGCCCTGATCCTCGATCCTGCGTTCCGGGCCGGAACAGGGTTTCCCGGCCGCGCTAAGGCCGCTGAGGAAGAATGTTGGCGTATCCTTGGTCTCAAACCCGGTTCCTCGGCAGAGGAAATCAAATCCTGCTACCATATACTTGCTCTCCAGTTTCATCCGGACAGCATGACGGCTCTCAGCCCCAGCCAGCAGGAGAAAGCGGCAAGGGCCTTCGTAAAAATCAAAGAAGCGTATCTTGAGCTAAACCGGGAAGATTAGTCGTGCGCGGCTCCCTGACTCATGACAAAGAGTATCAGAGACAGGATGAAGAAGACTGCGGCCCCTCCGATAAGGGCGAAGAACGCCCAGAAAAAGCCTGTCTTGAAGATAAGCTGAACACCTGCCGCTTCGATGATCACCCTGCAAAGTTCAAAGATCCCGTTCCATACCAGGGGCAGCACGAAGAACATGGGAATGCCGGCGGCATAGGGCTTTTTCCGTGAATGCGCCTGCAGGCGCAGACGCCAGCCGAGGCCGAGGGCCAGGATACCCAGAGGAAG
The DNA here is from genome assembly GCA_031268245.1 of Treponema sp. GTDB lineage: Bacteria > Spirochaetota > Spirochaetia > Treponematales > Breznakiellaceae > JAIRNJ01. The sequence continues at coordinate 12,389 of JAIRXN010000089.1, forward strand.
GAGAAAGAGGGGCCCGCCCAGACGGCGGATAATTTCGGCCTGGAAGCTCTCCGGCACGTAGCCTGAGAGCCCGAGGTTCCGGGCGGCGGTAAAAAGTTCCCCCACGGACAGGGTGTTTTCTCCCTGCCCCAGGTCTTTCAGAAGCAGAAAACTGTCGTAGGGCAGATCGATTAAGAGTTCCGCATCCCCCACCACAGAGAGGGCATCCCCCTCTATGACCGGCTCAAAGCGGATTTTTTCATCATAGGGATCCAGCGCCCTCATCCTTACCGCCGTCATGGGACGGTTTCCAAGAGTTTCAGGGAGAATTTGGGCGTAGGGAGCCTTTACCCTGGAAATCCCCTCTCCGTCCCAGGCAAGGAATTCCAGGCCCATGGCCCAGGAATAGTCGGGAAAGCAGGAGAGGGACCGGAAACGCAGCACCCCCCGGCCGGTAAAGGGAGAGTCGGGACTGCGATACGGATCCCTGTACGGAATGGAGAAAACCGCCCCGCTTATAAGTTCTCCCAGCATTTCAATTTCATCGGTAAAGAAGGCCGATTCCCTGCTTCCCGCTTCGCTTTTGGCAAGAAAGACCTCTGCATCGGGATCATGAGGCGTCCTTTCCTTTAGTTCCCGAAAGATATAGTAGGCCCTGATCCATTCTCCGGCAATCATGGCCTCGTAACCTGAACGTTTCAGGAAAAAATCGGATCTGATCTCCTCTTCCCTGCCGCTGGGAGACATGGCCTCCAGCGCATTCCAGGCCCTGCTTGCAAGCCGTGCGGCATCGGCCTCTTCGGGACTACCGTCCGGGGCGATTCTTCCGGCGAGAGTTGCCAGCCAGTGGGAATCAAAGTACCGTTTTTCCCCCAGGGCAGTTTCCGCCATGTCGAGCGCTTCCCTTGCATTTACAGGCTGCTGCTGCCCCGGCAGGGCGCTTGCCTGGGCCGGGTATTCGACAAGCTCTGCCCGCGTCTCCTCATAACGGCGTTCCTCAACCTGTACCGCGGCCTCTTCCCTCAGAGCCCTGGCCCCGGCGCTCTCAGGCCAGATACTATCGCATATACCGATATACCGGGCAGTTTCGTTCCAGTTTCCCTCTGCGGCGGCGGTTTTGGCCTGACTGAGGGAAGAAACATAGAGTTCCCCCCGGTACCTCATCCCCGACAAAGCTGCATCAACCGGAGGCAGGACAACAAAATAGAGGACGGCATTTAGGATTGCACCCGCGATGGCGGCGATAAGAGGCCCCCTCATCCGTTCCAGAAACAGGGCCGCCCCTCCCGCTCTTTTACTCTCCAGAAATCCAAAAGGGATCACCAGGCCGGAAAGCGCCAGGGCCGGGAAAAGGTTGATGATCCGGAATACACCCCGCAGAAGACGCCAGGAGTTTGCATAGATACCCAGCGGAATCCTCTCCCCGGGGAAAAAGCAGCTAAACCCGATAATGAGGGCGGAAGCGAGAATAAGATATATGGAAAAAAACCCCGAGTGGGAAAGAAGAGTGTCCTTTTTAAACTTCATTTTTTTGCCTTTTTTTTATCAGAGAAACGAGGAAGGTATAGAGGCAGATTAAGACTGCAAAGAGGCACCAGCTTAGGGGAACCGCATAGGCGGAAAGCTCAGGCTGTCCAAGGTAGAAACCCAAAAAATCGGCAATTTCCGGGGAATTAACAAAAGTCTCCAGGGCCAGGACTCCCCGAACCGCCAGAATTCCCAGAAAAAAGTTTGCCAAAGGCCAGACGGAAAATTCCAGGATGAAGCGGCAGGAAGCAAGAAAGAAGATAAGCGCTCCCGCATAGATGATGAAGGGGACAGGGCCCCGCTTGAACAGGGCCTCCATCTGTATGCCTGCCAGATTGATGTCGATGGAAAGACTCCGGAGGAACCAGGGCGCCTGGGAAATAAAGGGAAGACGGGGCAGGGCGCCGGTCCCTCTGGGATTCGCCTGGAAGAGGAGAGGCTGTCCGTCCATGGCCACGACACGGGGGCCGTAAATCTTTTCGGGCTCTTCGAGGAGCACGATTACGGCTCCGGGCTGGGTGAGTATTAGACCGGGCTGCCCCACTGTTTTTGGAGGGAACTGGGCAGGCGGGAGAAAATTTGCCCGCTCCAGGGCCCAGAAACCAATAAAACTCATGGCGCAGGCAAGAAAAACGATCAGCGGAATACTCAAGGGGGCAAAAATTCTCCTTCGCGCCGAATAGGACAGGGCCGCAAGGATGGCGCCGTGAACCGAAAGGGCCAGCGCCCAGCGCGCCGCTTCAAGAAATTCGGATAAATTCCGCTCTCCCTGGAGGGGAAAGATGCCCGCGGCTTGAGTTTTTATGATGAGGAAGTACAGAAGGGCTGAAAAGATAAAGATTCCCGCAAACGAAAGACTGAAAAAGAGGATGAGACGGGCCGGATTCGCAACTCCGCTTTTCACACCTTGAGCCTAACACGGCTCATCCCTCCATGCAAGGGTTGATGGCGCCTGTGTACAACCTGTATACAAATTCAGGGGGAAACAGGGAGTGTATCAGTTTTTATACATGATTAATATTTTAGTCGGAATACCAGTATCCCATAAAATGTAAATCCTTATAATACAAGGAATTAAGTGCAAAAAAAGCGCAAAATTATCCCTAAAAAAATCCGCTTTGTGCATGATCCGGAAACAAAAGTATACCAATCTTTGAGCCAAACTTGTGGATAACTTGTGAAAATAAGGGGAAATTCTCCCTAATCCTTGTCTGTTTTGCCGGAATGTTCAGGCAGAGCCTTCATTTTCTCCTTGAGTTCCAGGAGCATCATATCGGCGCCGGAGTCTGACTTTTCAAGTTCCTCGAAGCGTTTTTCGAGGTTTGCATCGGCGGAAAGGTCTTCCAGCTCTTTGGCGGCATCCGCCTGGGCCTCCATCTGGTCTACTTTAGCGGCCATACGGTCAAACGCATCGAAGGCGCTGCGATTTCCCGAAACATTGGAGATGGTATCCTGAATTTTCTGCTGGGCTTCGGCCCGTTTTGCCCTGGCAACAAGGAGGTTTTTCTTCCGCTGGGCCTCTTCTATCTTTTTTTGCAGTTCCCGAAGCGATTCCTTGAGTCCTTCCACCGAAGTTTTCTGGGCTTCCCACTGTTTTTGATACTCCTGGGCAGCCTTTTCATACTCCTGCTTACGGATCAGGGCTTCCTTGGCAAGATCATCTTTTCCGGCCTGGACTGCCAGCATGGCTTTGCGTTCCCATTCCTGGGACTGCGCCTGCTGACTATCCCGTTCCCGTTCAAGCTTTTTCTCGTCGGCAATAGCCATGGCTACCGCTCTCTTCGATTCGATCAACTGCTGATTCATGTCAATAATGAGCTGATTGAGCATCTTTTCGGGTTTTTCAGCCTTGCCGATAATATCATTTACATTTGAAGAAATAAGGGTTTTAAGCCGTGAAAAAACACCCATGGTAACCTCCGATTAGGCGCAACATACGCCGCTTATTTCCTGTACCCGGAAAGGATGGGATAATGCTGGGCAAGGGCCAGGCTGAAGGCATCCAGAGTGGCTCTGAATTCCTCCATATCCATGGTGTCGTATTCCAGAGTATCGATCAACACGACCTCGTCCTCTTCAATCCCGTAAGCTCCATGCTGCAGATCCCTGGCGTTGAGTTCCAGAAGCTTCCTGAAGAATTCCGGCTGTTCCTTCGTGTTTGGGACCTCCATCACAATAACCCGGATAATTACGATGTTTTCCACCCGGGAAATGACCACATTGACAAGGTCGTGCTCTTCATCTTCCAGAAGCCAGATGTCTTTATCAAGCTCCCGGTAATCAAACATGAGGTCAATGAGATATCGTTCTATTTTATTTTCCATCTAAATTCCTGAAAAACCGGGCTAACCCAGGAAAACCTGGCCCGCATTATCAATAGCAAGAATGGTCTTGCATTCCGAACAGCGGAAACGGCCGGGTTTGAGAGCTTTAAGCTTCTTGGAACAGATCGGGCATACGAAAATTTTGGGGAAAAGCGATACCGATTCCGCTGCGCTTCCGGTACGGAAGAAATTAATCGAATCGTCCAGGTTATCTTTGATATTAAAAAACTGGGAAAACCCTAGAAGCTGGAACACTTCGTAGACTTTGGGCTGAATTTCCAGAAGAACGAGATCCCCGCCGCGGGGCTTTACCTGCTTGAGGAAGGCGGTAAAGGAGCCGATACCGGTGGAGGACACGTAGTTAAGACCGCCGCACTGGAAAATCAGGCGGATAAAGCCGCTTTCGATAGCCTTGGTTACCCGTTTCTGAAAATAATTGGAATTATAGGTATCAATGTACCCCGTCAGGTAGAGAACCAGACAACCTTCCGCTTCGTTTACTTTCTGAAGCTTGATTTTAAGGCTTTCGTCTTTTTCATCATCAAAACCAGGAACTATATCGTTGTTTGTCATGACTCTCCCTCGCCCATACCCGGCAAGCATGGGGTTTCCTTTTACCTGCTATCGGTTACTGATATTTCAACCAATAATACTAATTTTTTTTGCTTTTGTCAAACTAGTATATAGCTTTTCTATAAATCCTTATAACTATATTATTTCAAAAATTGTAAACTATTTCAAGTCCTTATTCCTTATATTATAATGATGAAATGAAGCTGAAAGATACCGTAATAGTCCTTTCAAGACCTTCAGAACCGGGGAATGTGGGGGCTGTCTGCCGGGTCATGATGAATATGGGGCTTTCCCGCCTGCGGATCGTCTGCGGGAAGGAAGGCGAAGAGGCGCATCCCGCATTTCCGGGTGGAAAACCGGAGGCCGGCAGCCTGGAAGATCTGCCGGTACGGGCCAGGGCAGTCCATGCGGAGCGGATCTGGGAAGAAGCCGCCTATTACGATAGCCTGGAGGAAGCGGCGGCGGATCTAAGCCTCCTTGTGGGGACTACCCGGCGCCGCGGCCGGGGCCGCAAACAGGTAAGCATGGATCCCAGGGAATCGGCCTTCTTCCTCCGGGAACGGCCCGGAGGCTCCGCGGGTATCGTTTTCGGCAATGAACGCTTTGGTCTGGACGACGCCGAACTGAAACTCTGCAGCTTTGCCAGCCATATTCCCGCGGATGAACGCTTCCC
>JAIRXN010000100.1 GCA_031268245.1 Treponema sp.
GCTGCTTGCATGCCTTTTTTCTTCCTGTACCAGGCTTCTCGGTTATGGAGTGCTTCTCTGGGCTACCGAAGACCCTCCCATACCTTCAGGTACGGTACTGCCGGTCTATATCCATTCCAATATCGATCAGGTGTGGGTTGTGGGTATCCCCGGGGACTACAGAAGCGAAAAGGGCGGCTTGGGCAAGATGGAGATTCCCCTGGCCAAACTGGAACTTGCCAGGAGCAAAAGGGCGGCGGAAGAGAGGGCCGCGGCCTTTGCCGAATATGCCCGCACGTATGCGGAAAACCTCCAGGACGGGCTTCCTATCCGGGAAAACGCCGATAACAGCGCCAGGCGGGTCTACCGTCTGCGCGGCGGCGAGATCGTCAAGATTCTTGAAAAGGCTGAAGGAAACATCGCCATCGGAGCGGACGGGAATCCTCTGCCGGGAAGCTGGTACAAGGTAATGACCGAAGACGGCAGCGCCGGGTATTGCTTCTCTTACCGGCTTCGTCTCTTTGAGCACGAAGGCGGCGCGCTGGCGGTTGCCGAAACCGAAAAACATGAGGCCGAAGATCCGGAACTGGAAAAAGTATTGACAAAGATCTGGTCTCCCGAAGTGTACGGCGACATGGCGGACAGAGGCCGTATCGATCTTGAAGCCTTCTCAAACCACTGGGGTTTCAGCCCCGGTCAGGATACGGGAACCGCCCGCATCAATATCTACAACCTGGATCGCAGTTTTACCTACACCGGGATCAGGAATACCGGCAGCCGTTCATGGCGTTTTGAAGGAACCAGTCTCCAGATGACCCTCCGTTCCGACAGGGTTCTTGCGGTGCAGTATACCGAAGAGAGCGGAGGCATGCGTTCCCTGGTTTTCGTAAACCTTCCGGTGGAAACGGATGACCTTATCATCCAGGAAACAGGCAGAAGGGAACACCTTTTCTACACTATTTATACCCAAGGCCCTCAATTTACCAGCAACAATTACGGTACTTTAAGTTTTGCCGAAGACGGAAGATTCAACTGGCAGGGCTATGAACTTCTTGTTCCCCAGGTGATTCCTGCCGCGGCTCTCGGTTCAGGCTTCATAAGCATGGATCTCTTCCTGGCTTCTTCACTGGCGGGACGTTACGAAGGCGCTTTTAGCCTCAACTTTGACAGTATCAATGGCGATCTTATCACGGCGCGCTTTATGTACAGCCTGGAAAATCAGGGCTTCCGTCTTGAATTCGCTCCCGAGGGCAGCATGGAAGGCCGGCTTGTTACTCGGCGTGCCGCATCTCCGCTGATAATCTATTTCTTTACCGGTAACTGAGCAGGACTTATAATGGCATTCGTTCAGTTTTCGCAGATAAGCCTTGCCTTCGGCGACAGGGATATTCTCAAAGACATAAGCCTCCATCTGGAATCGGGTTCCAGAGCGGCTCTCGCCGGGGCAAACGGTTCGGGGAAGTCCACACTGATGAAAGTCCTTGCAGGAAAGCTGGCGGCGGACAGCGGGGACAGGGCTCTGCAGAAGGGAACGCGGGTCAGCTATCTCCCCCAGTCAGGCATAGTACATGAAGGGAAAACTCTCCGGGAAGAGGCGGAAACCGCCTTCGAGCCTATTCATAACATGATTACTGTCATGGACGGAATCGGCAGGGAGCTTGAAAAAACAAAGGCGGACGGCGGCAAAACGGCGGCTCTTCTGGAAGAGTACCACCGTCTGGGAGAGGCGGTGGAAAATTCGGGCTACTACCGCCGGGAAGCGGCAATTTCCATGGTTCTTTCGGGGCTGGGCTTTGCCGGAACAGATCTTGAACGGGATACCGGGGAATTTTCGGGTGGCTGGCAGATGCGCATCGCCCTGGCAAAGGTACTGCTGGAAAGCCCCGACATACTTCTCCTTGATGAACCTACCAATTATCTGGATATTGAAGCCCGTACCTGGCTTGAAAGCTGGCTTAAGGATTTCCCGGGAGGCTGTCTCCTCGTATCCCATGACCGATACTTTCTCGATGTAACGGTAAACGAGGTCTATGAACTCTTCCAGGGGAAGCTGAAACGCTATGCGGGAAACTACAGCAGCTATGAGAGAATCAGGGAAGCGGAACTGGAGAGCCTGCTCAGGCGTTATGCGGAACAGCAGGAAGAGATCGCCAAAACCGAAGCCCTGATCAACCGTTTCCGCTACAAGGCCAGCAAGGCGGCCTTTGCACAGGAACTTATCAAGCGGCTGGAAAAAATCGAACGGATTGAGATACCGGAAAACCTCAAGAAGATCAGCATAAGTTTCCCGCCGCCGCCCCATTCGGGCCGTGTCGCACTGACACTGTCGGGCATCGGGAAAAGTTACGGTGAAAGGAAAGTTCTTGCCGGCCTTGACCTGAGCCTGGATGCGGGGGAACGTCTTGTGGTTGCAGGCCGGAATGGAGCCGGAAAAACCACGCTCCTGAGAATCATTGCGGGGGGCGACGCCGATTATGAGGGCTCCATAGACTTCGGCAGCGGTATTGTTCCCGGTTACTTTTCCCAGGACGCCGCAGAAGCCATGCAGGGAACCGAACAGGTGATAGACTTTATAGAACAAGAGGCGCCTACTCACCTTATTCCCAAACTGCGGGACATGCTCGGCGCCTTTCTCTTTCGGGGAGACGATGTTTACAAGAGCATCTCTGTTTTATCGGGCGGAGAAAAAAGCCGCCTTGCCCTTCTCAAAATGCTTCTTAGGCCCATCAATCTTCTCATTCTGGACGAACCTACAAACCATCTGGATTTACACTCCAAGGATATTCTGCTGGATACACTGAGGCGTTTCTCCGGTACCATCATCTTTGTATCCCATGACCGTTCCTTCATGGAAGCCCTCTCCACCAAGGTGCTCTGCCTTGCCTCTCCGGCCCCCGGCGTCCCCGCTGCCGCGCGGCTTTTTTACGGAAACTATGCATATTATCTGGAAAGACTGAACGGCGGGGACTCGGCCTTACCCGGCAGCAATGATACCCGGATACAAAAACAGCCGCTTCCAAATACCCGCTTCGAAAAGGAGACTCCGCCTTGTTCAGGCCAGGCTGATTCCGCACCTGTCCCTCCAAGCCTCCTTATCAAGCAGAATGATCGGCGTGATCCAACCGCGGGAGAAAAGCGGGAGATTCAGAAACAGAAGCAGGCCGCCGTGCGGAAACTGGAAAAGCGGGAAGCAGAATTACTGTCGGATCTGGAACATCTTGAAAGCGAAAGACGGCGCCTGGAAGCGGAACTTTCAAAACCGGAAGTCTACATCTCCGGTGAAAAGGCAAAATCCGTGCAGAAACAGCTCGGTTTTGTAAATACCGGCATCGAAGAAAAAGCCGCCCTCTGGGAAAAGACCGCAGAGGAACTGGAAACGGTGCGGGCAGAGAATTGAAAGAGGCTCCCTGAATAGACTTGTTCGTAAAACTGAAGTTCGCCGGGCCGCCGAAGGCCCGGAGCATATACAGACCTGTTATGCGAAATAAAATCTGAATTATTTTGAGAAAAATAAATATAATGATTGACATAAATAAATATTTGATGTACATTTTTATATATTTGTCTAAAATAAGGAGAAACAAATGACACAGAAAAGTTTCTTATTTGGAATACTAGTTATAGTATTCGGAATGACAGTTATTGGTTGTTATAAGGGTACAACTAATAGTAAAGTAGACACTACTCTGAATGGCTCATGGGCTGGTACT
>JAIRXN010000126.1 GCA_031268245.1 Treponema sp.
TCAAGCTTTATTTTATAAAAATACAAATTCCTCATGACGCTGCCCCAAAACTAAGTAAATCTTGGAACAAGGTCAAATATATATATTTTCACATATTATGTCAATAGATTCCGGGAAAAATTTTACAAAAAATTGACATCCCGGTTCGCCGGGTGTTTCTTGTATGAGAAACCGGACTCAAGCGCCCGCTTTTTTATACACCCTCGCATAATCAAAAAAAGAGAGTACGGAAAAAACGACTGAAATGCTGAAAATAACCAGGGCGGAAAGGCGGAAAGGCGGGACAAGGACGTCATAGCCAAGACGTTCAAGGCTGGAGGACACCAAAGCGGCAATTCCGGCGATGATATAGGTAACGGTCTTGATCTTCCCGCCCATGCGGGCGCCCATGGCGATGCCCTTCTTCAGCATGAGGTTTCTGATGAAAAGAATACCGAATTCCCGGTAAAGCACGACCAAAAAAAGCGCTGCCGGCAGAATTCCGTCAACAACAAAGCAAAGAAAATAGCTTACCTGTACAAGGGTATCTGCAAAAGGATCAAAAAGCCTGCCGAAATCGCTCACTTCGTTGAATTTTCTTGCAACCATGCCGTCCAGCATATCGCTTATCTCGGAAACGATAAAAAGCACCCAGAGACAGGGCACTGTCCAGGCCGAATCGGCTTTCAGTGAGGGAAACCAACGGGGAAGGAAGTATATGACAACAAAAAAAGGAGCCAGAATCAATCTAATGGAAGTAATTTTGTCAGCCTTGGTCATATTTAACTATGGGTTTGCGGGAAGGCCGCTGTCAAGGGTGCGGAATCCTTCAGCATCAAAAAACAGGGGGATTTCAGACGCCCAGAGCCCGGCGGCAAGGGCCTCATCGAGCCTGTTTTCGCGGCGGATGCCGAAACGGCCTTCCTTTCCGCCGGACTGCAGGTAATCATAGAAGCGATCGAGGGCGGGACCGGAGGGAAAGGCCGCGGAGTACATGCGTTTCCCGTCATTGTCGATACCGGTGATCATTCCGCGGGTCTCCCCGCCGATTACCGGATACAGGGGATCGCAGGTGATATAAACCCCCTCAATAACAAGGGGGCTGTCTTCATTAAGGCCCTTAACGGCCTCTTCCTGTCCCGAAAAACGAAAACTATAGTTCTTACTTCCCTCATGACGGACATAGGCCAGGGGGACGGATCTCTCAATCAGGGGGAAACGGAGGAAGGAAAAAGCCAGCCATACTATAAGAAGGCCGGCAGCCAGAAAAAACGGAAAGGCAAAGGCCCTGGGAAAGAAAGCGGCCAGGGCGCAGAGAAGCACGATTGACGCCGAAGGTAAAACAAGGGGGAAACCGGTTAAAACCTTGCCCCGGGAACTGAGAAGGGCGGCGGTAATACAGATCAAAGTTCCGGAAAGCATGAAGAGAGCTGCGGAAACATAACGGTTTCCGGAACCGGCGGCGCCATTCCTCTTGAAAAGAGAAAGAAAAAACCCGACTGCAAGTCCGGTAAAAGCGGCGGCCAGATATATCAGATCCCTGGTAAGGGGAAAATTATCAAAATCCATAAATCTCCGAGTATTTTCCTTCCAGATAATCCAGGAAAGGCTGAACGGAAAGCTCTTCCCCGGTAATTTTTTTGAGCAAGTCCCCCGGGTCAAGTCTTCTGCCCCAGCAGTACACGGTTTTCCCGAGCCAATTCCGAATCTCATCGAAGCGGCCCGAAGAGATCAGGGCTTCAAAATCCGGTACATCCTGTCTTAGCTTTTTGTTTATCTGCAAAGCATAGAGGTTGCCCAGGGCATAACTGGGGAAATAGCCGAAAGATCCCATTGACCAGTGTACATCCTGCAGTACCCCATCGGCATCGGTTTCCGAAGCGCATCCCAGATAACGGAGAGAATACTCCCGCCACAATCCGGGCAGGGAAGCGGGATCGCATTCGCCGGAGATAAGCTGTTTTTCAAGCTGAAAACGAAGGATGATATGCAGGGCATAGGAGACTTCATCCGCATCAACCCTGATAAGCGAAGGCCCTACACGGTTAACCGCGGCGTAAAAACGCTCACCGTCAATATCGCCGAGCCGATCGGGAAAATAGCGCTGTAAAACCGGGAAGATCCCCTTCAAAAAAGCCCGGCTCCGGCCGATGACATTCTCCCAGAAACGGGACTGGGATTCGTGAATCGCCATGGAAGCCCCTTCGGCCAGGGCGCTGTTCTGCAGTTCCGGCGGCAGGCCCAGCTCATAGAAAGCATGCCCCGCTTCATGGATCACGGAAAAGATACCGGACAGGGGATTGCCGGGAAAATACCGAGTGGTTATGCGGACATCATGAGCGCCGAGAGTAGTGGTAAATGGATGAGCGCTGAGATCCAGTCTTCCCCGTCTGCGGTCAAAGCCCAGATAATCCAGCAATTCCCGGCTGAAACGGGCCTGTGTTTCGGGATCGTAAGCGGTTTCCGGAAACGAAAGGTCCGGGACGGGACGGGAACGGATCTTCTCCAGAAGCGAAGAGAGACCTTCCTGAAGGGGGCCGAAAAGGGCCTCCGCCTTCTCCGCCGTCATGGCGGGTTCATAGATATCCAACAAGCCGTCGTAGGCTGTATTTCCTTCAAAACCCCAGTAAACAGCTTTTTGCCGGGCAAAATCGATCATGGCCTCTAAATGGGGAAGAAAAGCCTTAAAGTCATTGTTCTTGCGAGCGGAGACCCAGGCCGCCTGAGACAAGGCCCCCGCAGCGGCTTCGGAGCGTACAAAATCCGGGGGAAGCTTTACCGATTTATCGTAGATCCGGCGCATGAGTCTGATAAAATCCCGTTCCATACCGGGGAGCCGTTCATCCCCCGAAGGATTGGCGCTGTCCGAACCCAGGGCCGCCAGTGTCTCCCCGGTTTCCGGACTGATGAGTCTTTCGTGATGCAGTCCTTCCAGATAAGCCAACTGTGCGGAGCGCTCTTCCACCCCCAGGGGAGGAAGATAGGTCTCCTGATCCCACTGAAGCAATGCCGCCGACCTTTCGAGGTATCTGCATTCCAGATCTATCGTATGAAGTTTTTGTAACGAATCAGCCATGCACAAGCCGCCTCCTGGCGGCGCCGTACTATCAATGTCCCTACGCTCGTGACCCGAAGGGGCACATGAACAAGCCGCTCCCTGGCGGCGCCGTATATATTAACACAAAGGAAAAGAACTACACAATATGCGGGTTCAGCAATTTTACTTTTAGCCACGGATAATCACGAACCACTCGAACAAGACGTATTCCGGCTTGACGGCGATGATTATGTCCGGAAAATGAGCTTGTTTCGCACGAACCTCACGAACTTGTGCTTTGATAGTATCGATTTTACCTCTATAATCAGCATAGTTTGAATGAAATAAGAGCCACGAATTATGAAAGTGGAGGGAAAAATGAAGGGCGCTCTGTTCCGTTCGTGTCTGTTAGTGAGGTTCGTGGCAAATTTCTTCAGTAAAAGTAAAACTGCTGATGCGGGTTTGGGCCTGAATTTCGAAAATACTAGAGAATTTTTTCCGAATACTGGATTATTGTACAAAAAGGTAGTATACTCTAATAAGGATATGTGTCTTCAAACGGGAGAATTGAAGCTCCCTATGTCAGTTTTAGCGTTTATTCTCA
>JAIRXN010000106.1 GCA_031268245.1 Treponema sp.
GTAAAAGGGCTCTCCCCCGGAATGGGCTCCCCTACCGCCAGTGCGTAAACGACGGTTTTTTCTTTTCCCAGAACGATGAGTTTTACATCGTCTTTAAGGCTTTCATAGGTTTTCCAGGAAAGCTCGTAGGGGTAGAGTTTGAGACCCTGCCCTTCCAGATAGGCAAAACCGGCGGGGTTGAATTCGCCCCAGCTCTCTATGCGGCTCCGTTCCCGGCCTTCGGCGGCAAAGCGCTCCTGGAAATTCTTCCGTTCCTCTCCCAGGGCAAGGATATGAGTTACCAGATCCGTCCGGTTTTCCGCATCCACCGCATCGGCGGAGTAGAATTCGGCGGCGCGATCTTCGCTTCTGCGGTGAGAGGGAAGCGCGGCGGGGGCCGGAACTTCATTCCCCGCCTTCTTCCCGGCCGAATAGGGCAGAAGAAGAGCCAGGGCATTATCGATACGGTTTTTCTTGTCGAGAAGCCTGTTCAGGTATTCGGAGGAAACGGTTTTGCGTTCCAGATGCAGCACTCCCAGTTCCCGGAGGATCTTGAGGGAGCTTTCCCGGTATTTATCCATCACCACAAGGGTGAGTTTCTTCATGGGTACAATCATGGAGTTTCCCCCCGTGTCCTGTTTGACTGCACGTGTCCGCGCTGCATCAATACTGTCATTCGGCGCTCCCCTGGCCCGCCCCGGCGAGGCCCCGTTTGGCGATTTTTCCCCGTACTACCGCAGAAGTCTGCTGGTCGCCCAGGTATACCTGGATCTTCTTGATGTTTCCTCTGGTTTCCGGAATCTTGATCTTTTCAAAGAGGTTGACTCGCTGGGTTGTGATCCGCAGTTCATGATCCAGCCTCTTGCGCTGCTCCTCAACGATACCGGCTTCAAGATCCAGGAGCAGAACCTGCTGCATCTTTTCCACCGCCGCATCCAGCCAGAGGGGAGTGGCGACAAGGTCGTAGCTTTCCACGGCAAATTCGGCGCCTTCAAAAATAGGAATCGCCACGCCGGCTATATTTCCCTGGGCGGTTTTCAGATTCGTTATCTTTACCAGCCCCGGATAGAAAATGCCCTTTTCGCCGTACACGGCAATCCAGGTCTTGAAAGACTGATCGGTACGCTCTTTCTCGTCGAGAAGTTCCTTGATCCGTATCTCCGTAAGACGTATCTCCGCCTGAAGCTGCTGCTTCTTGAGCATCAGGGTTGGCAGATAACGCTGGTACATCTTGAGGGAGTCTTTCTGTTTTTTAAGCTCGTTTTTGGTGAGCCTTACTTTAGCCATAGTTCCTCATACACAAAATGCGAAAAAAAGCCGCGCTTTTAAAGCTGCGCTTTTTGCTCAGGCCAGAACTTGCCGATAAGCTCTGTCCTTAAGCCCGTTTCTTCGGGGCTGAAACATTCGGCAAGGATCTCCCAACCCAAGTCCAGCGCCCGTTCCAGGGGAATATTTACCGAAAGATCCATCATCTGCTTTTCAAACATATCCCCGTACTTGAGGAGCTTCCCGTCCCAGGGGGTCATGATAAAACCCATGGCCTTCTTTTCCATGGTGTCCTTGTATGCGGAATAGAGCTTGATCATGCCGTCCATCAGGGCACGGTGATCGGCCCTGGTCTTGCCGTTAACCTGCTGCTTAAGCCGGGACAGGGAACCAAAGGGCTCGATACGGCCGTTCTTGAGGTAGTACTGGCCTTCCGTGATGTAACCCGTGTTGTCCGGTACCGGATGGGTTACATCATCGCCAGGCATGGTGGTAACTCCGAGGATCGTGATGGAGCCTGCGGTATCAAAGTCAACGGCCTTTTCGTAACGGCTGGCAAGCTGACTGTAGAGGTCGCCGGGATAGCCGCGGTTTGAAGGCACCTGCTCCTGGATAATCGAAATTTCCTTCATTGCATCGGAAAAGTTGGTCATATCGGTGAGAAGAACCAGCACATCCTTGCCCTGCAGCGCGAACTGTTCCGCTACCGCAAGGGACATATCGGGGATCATGAGGCATTCGACCGTGGGGTCGCTGGCGGTATGGACGAACATTACCGTGCGGGAGAGGGCTCCCCCTTCCTCCAGGGTATCTTTGAAGAAGAGGTAGTCGTCGTATTTAAGGCCCATGCCCCCCAGAACGATAACGTCAACTTCAGCCTGCATGGCGATGCGGGCCAGAAGTTCGTTGTAAGGTTCCCCGGAAACCGAAAAGATCGGGAGCTTCTGGCTTACCACAAGGGTATTGAAGAGGTCGATCATGGGGATACCGGTACGGATCATACGCCGGGGTATGATGCGCCGGGCAGGGTTAACGGAAGGCCCGCCGATGGAAATCAGGTTTTCGTGAAGGCCGGGCCCCCTGTCGCGGGGCTTTCCTGAACCGGAGAAGACCCGGCCCATAAGGTTTTCCGAAAAAGAGACCTGCATGGGGTGGCCGAGGAAACGTACCGTGTCGCCTGTGGAGATACCCCGGCCGCCGGCAAAAACCTGCAGGGAAACGAGGCCGTTCTCAAGACGATTCACCTCAGCAAGGGAAGTGCCGAATGCGGTATCCACCTCGGCAAGGTCGCCGTAACGAATATCTTCGGCCCGGACGGTGATAACGCTTCCCGTGATGGATTCTATCTTGCTATATACCTTTTTCATGATTTACATCCTTATCCTATACAAGAAATTGTGCCGCTGCGGGGTCTGTTCCCTCGGCCTTTGAGGAAACCGTTTCCTTTACGTCCTTTTCCAGGGAAACGAAACGTTCATTCTGCCATTCGGAGCCGTTGTAGTCCAGGAATTTCTGGCGCAGCCGGTTGAACCAGGTACGGGCTTCGTTCTTGTCGGGGAAGCTGAATTTGGATGCCATGATGGAAAGCAGGATACCGAATGTGTGGGCCTGCCGTTCAGGACTTACCGCGGCGTCTACCGCATCGAAGGAGTTCTGTTGAAAGTAGACTGAATCGATGAGTTCACCCTTGAGGTAGATGATGTAGTCGTCAATACTGGTGCCTTCTTCGCCGACAACCTTCATCATCTGCTCGACTTCACTGCCCCGCCTCATGAAACCGTGGGCGTAGGCAACCTTTTCAGCCGCTATGATACCCGAATATTTTGACCATGAATCCAGAGGATGAATGGCGGGGAATTTACGGGCATCGGAACGTTCACGGGAGAGGCCGTGGAAGGCGCCGACAACCTTGAGTGTTGCCTGGGTAACCGGCTCTTCAAAGTTACCGCCGGCAGGGCTGACTGTTCCGCCGATGGTTACCGAACCTACGGAGCCGTCCCGAAGCCGCACGATACCGGCCCGCTCGTAGAAACTGGCAATGGTGGATTCAAGGTATGCGGGGAAGGCTTCTTCGCCGGGAATCTCCTCAAGACGGCCGGACATTTCACGCATGGCCTGGGCCCAGCGGCTT
This sequence comes from Treponema sp., assembly GCA_031268245.1. Taxonomy (GTDB): domain Bacteria; phylum Spirochaetota; class Spirochaetia; order Treponematales; family Breznakiellaceae; genus JAIRNJ01. Next base: position 3,377 of record JAIRXN010000106.1, read on the forward strand.
GTGGAATCGGCAAGAAGGAGGACATTAAGCCCCATCTGCCTGTAATATTCCGCCAGAGTTACCGCGGTGTACACGGAAGCTTCACGGGCGGCGACAGGCATGGAAGAGGTGTTACAGATGATTACGGTCCGTTCCATGAGGGAACGGCCTGTCCTGGGATCGGTGAGTTCGGGGAATTCCTTGAGGGTTTCAACAACCTCACCGGCCCGCTCGCCGCAGGCTGCAAGGATCACGATGTCCACGTCCGCATGGCGGCTGGTGATCTGCTGTAGTACGGTTTTACCCGCTCCGAAGGGGCCGGGGATACAGTAGGTGCCGCCCCTGGCCACGGGGAAGAAGGTATCGATAAGCCGGACTCTGGTAACCATGGGTTCGGAGGGCTTGAGACGCTCTTCGTAACAGGTTATGGGCCGTTTAACAGGCCAGCGGAAACTCATCGCCACGGGAATGACGTTACCTTTTTCATCTTTAAGCTCGGCGATTGTTTCCCTGATCGTGTAAGAACCGGCGGGTTTTATAGAAGAAACGGTATAGGAACCCGGAAGTCCGAAAGGAACCATGATCCGGTGGGTAAAAGCGCCTTCCGGTACCGTGCCCAAAGTATCGGCCTTTTCTACCGTGTCTCCGCTCTTGGCAACGGGACTAAAGTTCCATTTCTGCGTACCGGAGAGGGCTTCCAGGTAGACGCCCCGTTCCAGGAAGTTACCGGTAGTTTCCGCGAGTTTGGGCAGAGGGTTCTGAAGGCCGTCGTAGACCTGCCCGAGAAGGCCGGGGCCGACTTCAACAGCCAGAAGATCGCCCGTATACTCCACATCGTCCCCTACGGCGATACCCTTGGTCATTTCAAAGACCTGAACCTGGGAAATATCACCCCGAATCCGGATTACTTCGCTTTTAAGCTGCTTATCCGCAACCTTGACATAAGCCACTTCATTCATGGAAACAGCGCCGTCGAAACGGACACTCACCATATTGCCGTTTACGGCTACCACTTTACCCTTTGTTCCGGTCATTTATTTTCTCCCATTACGGCGGCATAGAGCCCTTTGTATTCATTAAAACCTTCTTCCGCACGGAAACTACTCCGCCGTTCCATAAGCCGGAGCTTGAGAAGATAGGCATAGACGGTATTACGGTCAAAATATTGAATGCCCTGGAAATATTCTATGGCCTTCCAGCGGAACTCATCGAGAAGCAGTTCCGCTTCCAGAGGCGATTCCAGAGAAGAAGCGGCTTTTGCCGCGGCCGCGGCATCCTGAGGGTAGGGATAAACACGTGAAGGCCCCTCCCGCTTCAATCCGGCCGCCCGGTAACGGGCAAGGTTGAGGCGAAGACTGCTTTCCCATTCATACCAGGCGGAAATGAAGGGGCAGCCACGCTTCCCGGGAATAGCCTGGGGGATGAGACTGCAATAGGGAAGCACAGCAGCATCGGCCTTGCTCAAGCCCGTCTCCGCCAGATCCCGAAACCGGGCCGAACTCATGGGAGGATTCTGTCCGTACATGAGGCTGGGAAGCTGTGCGATGAGGAAATAATAGGCCACGGCTTAACCCTTTGCCGCTGTCTTGAGTATTCCGGCGAGCCTCGGGTTGAGATATGCAGAGAGCAGTTCCGCCACCGCTTCCGCGGAAAAATCAAAATAAGCAGAACCGTCCTTGTTGACGATCCTGAAACCGGCCGCAAGATTCCGGTCGCTCTTGAGCTCCACGCCCTTTTTGAGTTCCGCGGCCAGTTTCTCCGTGAAGTAGCCTTCCAGTTTCTTGAGATCGGCCCCGGCGAGTACGATATCAAGAGTATCGGAACCTTTGGCCGCCCAGGTTTTAACGATTTCGGGAAGAATCTGCTTGAGAGTGTCATCCCCGTAGGAGGAAGAGAGAGCTTCTTCGATGATTTTGTCCAGAAGCGCCTGAATTTCGCCCTTGAAAGCCAGCAGAAGGTTGCGGGAAGCCTGTCCCAGGGCCGCGTTTCCGGCCTTTTCCGACCTTTCGGCATCCGTTTTGGCCCTGGAAACGATCCCTTCGGCTTCTTTCTTTGCATTTTCAACGATAGATTGCGCTTCCCCCTCCGCCGCCTTCTTGATCCGGGCGGCCTCGGCGGAGCCGGACTCTATCGCATCCTTTTTGATTTTATCGATGAGTTCCTGTATTTGGATATCCATAATTACCCCTTGTGCAAACGGCCTCCGGGCCGCACGATACAT
>JAIRXN010000066.1 GCA_031268245.1 Treponema sp.
GGGGCTCCCCGCTTTCTTTACCGAAAGGGATGATGCGGGAAAGATGAGCCTGCGCAGGGGATTTGAAATCCGGCAGGGAGAGAAGATTCTCATTGCGGAAGATGTGGTCACCACCGGAAGGTCCAGCGGAGAAAGCGCCGCGGTGCTGGAAGCGCTTGGGGCGGAGATTGCAGCCCTTGCCTGCCTTGTGGATCGCCGGGCGGAGGGAATTCTGCTTGACTGGCCTCTCTATGCAGGGGCAAAGATCGGTGCGGCAAACTGGGAAGTTTCGGACTGCTCCTTATGCAAACAGGGAATCCCCGCGGTCAAACCCGGTTCAAGGAAAATGTAAAAGCTGGGTATAAACCCAGGCCTGCGAATCAGCGTTGCCCTACCTGATGGACAGTTCCCCAATCGAATGATACCCATGTTCTGCCATGTACTCTTCAATACCGCCGATTATTTCGATCATTGCTGCGGGGTGGACAAAGGTGGCTGAGCCAACCTGTATTGCGGCAGCTCCGGCCAGAAGGAATTCCAGCGCGTCAACGGAAGCACAGATGCCTCCCATGCCCACAATGGCTGCGGAGGGGAAGGCTTCCCTGAGTTCCCATACTATGCGGAGGGCAATGGGCCTTATTGCGGGGCCGGAAAGACCCGCGGTGATGTTGTCAAAAACAGGTTTCCTTGTATGAATGTCAATTGCCAAGGCTTTGAAGGTATTCACCAGGGAGATGGCATCGGCCCCCGCATTGATGCAGGCGCGGGCAACCGCAATTAAATCCGGGGCATTGGGAGAGAGTTTGACCATGAGCGGTTTATGAGAGAGGACTTTCCGTACAGGCTCCGCAATGCTGAGGGCGGCTTCAGGATCCAGACCGAAACTCATGCCCCCGGCCTTTACATTGGGGCAGGAGATATTGAGTTCTATCATGTCCACGCCGCTTGCGTCCAGCAGTCTTGCCCCTTCGGTGTATTCTTCTATGCTTGAACCTGAAAGGTTGGCGATTACCGCCGGGCCCAGGGTCCTCAGCCGGGGCAATTCCTTTTCAAGAAAAACTTCCAGTCCGGGATTTTCCAGGCCGATTGAGTTCATGAGTCCTGAGGGGGTTTCATGGAGCCTCACGCCCCTGTTCCCCTCTCTGGGCATGAGGGTGAGGCCCTTGGTACAGATACCTCCCAGCTTCTTAACGTCAATGATCGAAGCGTATTCGCAGCCGTAACCGAAAGTTCCTGATGCCGCAATGACAGGATTTTTGAAATTGACTCCGGCAATGGTAAGCGAAAGATCCGGCTTGTTGTTATTCATTAAAGACGATCTCCCCGGCATTGAACACAGGGCCGTCGGCACAGCATCTCCGCATGCCCTTTGCCGTCTCTATGCTGCACCCGAGACACGCACCCACCCCGCAGGCCATCCGCCTTTCCATGCTGATAAAGCAGGGTGTTTCCGCGGCCTCACACTGTGCGGCCGCCGTCCTGAGCATTGCCTCCGGGCCGCATACATATACTGCGGCGTAGGGTTCAGGATCGAAGTAGTCGAGAATAAGGCCCTTTTTGTCTGAACCGTTTGCCTGAGCGCCGGGATCTTCAAATGCTATACAATAACCGGAAGTTCCCGCGGCCGCGGCTCCCAGAAATTCTTTACGCTCTTCCTCGTTGTCAAAGGCTTTTCTGAATCCTGCATAAAAATCATAGTGACGGCCGGCAGCTTCAAGTTCCGCGGCAAAGGCTTTAAGGGGAGCAATGCCGATGCCGCCCGAAAGCAATGCCAGGGCCCTGTTATCCGCAGGGGGAGGCAGAAACTGTGACCATGTATTCCCCAGGGGGCCGATCAGTTCCGCCTTTTCACCCGTCCGCATGTCAAAGAGCTCCTCTGTTCCTCTGCCCCGCAGCGCTATCAGAAAACTTACCGTGTGTGCGGCCTCATTCCACGCGGCGGTACTGATTGCCCTTCCCAGAAAAACCGAAGAGCGGAGCGGCTTGATCATAAAGAATTGTCCTGCGGCGGGCGCCGGATCCGTCCAGGAAAAGTTCATGCGGAATATCTCTCTGTTGACGGCCTTTATTTCTTTAAGGACAGAAACCTGCGCAGTTTTGTCCACTTTACAGGCTCCCCTTTTTTGCGGAGATACGGATTGCGTCCCGCATTTCCACGACAGCCTTTCTTGCGGCTTCCGCTGCAAAATCGTTGTCCGCACCGGCGGGGGCCTCTTTCGACCATGCTTTGAGTATTGAACGGGAGGCGTTTACCACGCCGCCGTTGGATTTCCTGAGAAGCAGGGCCGCATCATCTGCCGCTCCTCCCTGTGCGCCGTAACCGGGTATAAGAAATAAGAGATTGTTCCTCTGTTCCCGTATGGCCGCGGCTTCTCCCCGTTCCGTACAACCTACCACCACGCCGAAAGCTCCATAGCCGTATTTTCCCTCATGGGAAGCGGCCATTTCCTGCATCCTGTCTCCAACCGCATCGTAGAATCTTTTGGAAGTGTTTTTGATTTCAAGATATTCGAAATCCTTCATGCCCTTGTTGCTTGTCCTCATTAACACGAAGGCGCCCTTGCCTTTCTTTTCCGCAGCTTCAATCCAGGGCTCAATTGAATCCATGCCCATATATGGCGAGAGCGTTACGAAGTCGGCTTCAAAGTCCCCTTCAAAATGAGCCCTTGCATAACGGGAAGCGGTATCCGCAATATCCCCCCGTTTTATGTCGGCAATGACAAGGCATTTTTTTTCCCTTATGCAGCGCAATGTTTCCGAATATGTTTTCAATCCTGCAAGGCCCAGCTCTTCATAGTATGCTATCTGCACCTTGTAGCAGGCGCACAGATCGGAAGTGGCATTGACAAGGGCCGCGTTAAAGGCCAGTACCGCCTCCGCCGCCGATGAAGCCTTTTTTAATTCCGCTGCCGGGATATAGTCTGCGGCAGTATCGAGACCGATACAGACATGCCCCTTCTTCTCAACCGCCTCATAGAGTTTATCCATATTATACATTTTTATGCCTCATATATGATCCGTCCGCGGTTTATGTTTACAAGAATCCGCCCCCACAACTGGCGGCCTGTAAAGGGGCTGTTCTTTCCCCGCGACTTGAAGGTTCCGGGATCTACCGTTGTTTTTTTCCGCAGATCCGCAATAATCAAATCCGCCTTCAGTCCCGGCGCAATTCTTCCCCTGCCGCATGGATCATTCCCTCCGAACCCAAGAATCCCGGCCGGAGATGCGCTCATCAATGCGGAAAGCCGTCTGAGATCCATGTTGTTTTTCAATACCAGTTCGGTATAACAGAGGGGGAAGGCAGTTTCAAGACCGCTGAAACCGGGAGCGCCTGCTTCCTTGTCTCTCTGCGAATGAGGCGCATGATCGGTTGCAACAGCGTCAAGCGTTCCGTCAAGAATTGCATTGACAAGAGCCTCTCTGTCTTCTTCGCTGCGGAGCGGCGGATTCACCCTGCCGAAGGATTCATCTCCGAGTCTCCCGGCGTCTTCCTCCGTACAGCCGATATGGTGAGGGCTCGCCTCCGCGCTGAGGGGCATGTCTTCCTTCTTTGCCCGGCGGATCATTTCAAGCGCTTCCTTTGTGGAAACATGAGCGATGTGAATTTTACAACCCGTCTCTTTATTAAGTTCAATGACCCTCCGTGTCGCATTGTTTTCTTCGATGCGGCTCCACAGAGAACGGGGTTTCCCTTCTTTTTTCAGTTTCTCCGCTTCTTCACCACCGAAATCACAGTGGCAAGAGAGGGGGAGACCGCTGCGTTTTGCTTCCCTCATTGCAGCAATGAAAAGAGAATCGGCGGCAATGTCCTTGCCGTCTTCACTGAGCAGCCGGGGCAGTAACGGCGAAGAACGTTCTGTATACGGCGGCAGCTTTGTTATCTCCGACAGCCTACGGCCTTCCATGTTTTCCGTGAGGGACATTGCGGGGTAAAGGTCGATAAATCCTAAAATATCGGAACGTTTTTTAAGAGCGGCAATCTTTTCAATGCTGTCATTTACCGGTTTTGTATTTGCCATGCAGACTACCGTCCCGTATCCTCCGGCAGCCGCGGCGAGGCAGGCGCTTTCCAGGATTTCCTTTTCGGGAAAACCGGGGTCCCGGAAATGTGCATGAAGATCCACAAGAGCCGGCATTAAAACCGGAAGCAGGGATTGTTTGTAGGGAATTTCAGGATGAATATAATTGCGCCCGTCAATGACAAGCCTTGCTTCAAGGCAGTAGTATCCAATTTTTTTTTCATTCAATACATAATCCAAACCGTCTTCGGATTCGGCAATTACTTCCTTAATGACGCCGTCTTCAATGATAACTGTTCCAAACGAGTCTGTGTTTTTATCGATGATATGGAAATTTTTGAGAACGATCATCTTCAATCCTCATTCCCTGAAGTCCCGCGCCGATTTAATATCATCGCAGTATTCACAGCGGTAACTGCGCTGTTCGGCATTTTCCAGGTGGAAGATATGGGGAATGTATTTTTCCGTGGAGGTGATGCAGCGCGGATTCTTGCAGATAAGCACATCTTCAACACGTTCAGGAAGACGGAGTTTTTTCTTTTCGGTTATCTGTTCGTTTTCAATGACATTTACCGTGATATTGGGATCGATTAAGCCGAGAAGGTCAAAATTGATTTCGATGGTATTGTCAATCTTGATGATATCTTTTTTACCCATGTGTCTGGAAGATGCGTTGATCACAAAGGCGACATTGTAGGGCGCCTTGTCAAGCCCCAGCCAGTTGAAGATATGGATCCCCAGACCCGCCCGGATATGATCGATAACGATCCCGTTTCTGATTTGATCGATGTTTAACATTTCATATACTCCCTATACAACACCCAGAATTGAAGCAAGCAGCGACATGCGGACATACATTCCGTATTTGGCCTGTTTGAAGTAAGCTGCGCGCGGATCCTTGTCCACCTCCACGGCAATTTCGTTGACACGGGGCAGAGGATGCAGTATTATCAGATTCTGTTTTGCCTTTTCAAGCTTTTCCCTGTCAAGGATGTAACTGTCCTTGAGGCGTATATAGTCTTCTTCATTGAAGAAACGTTCCCGCTGTACCCTGGTCATGTAAAGCACATCAAGTTCCGGCATGGCTTCATCAAAGTTTCCGGTTTCATTATACTCAATTTTTTCCCTGTCAAGCGCCCTGATAATATATTCAGGCGCCCGCAGTTCATCGGGAGAGATGAAGAAAAATTTTACTCCGCTGTAACGGGCAAGCGCATGAGACAGGGAATGAACGGTACGGCCAAATTTAAGATCTCCGCAGAAACCGACGCGGAGGCCCTTTACCGATTCGGCAAGCATTTTGGCTCCGGGTTTTCCCCTCAGCCGTTTGATGGTGAGAAGATCCGTCAAGGTCTGGGTAGGATGATGGTGTCCGCCGTCTCCCGCATTGATCACCGGCACCGGCGAATAACGGGATGCAAGCAGGGCGGCCCCTTCCTTTGGGTTACGCATCACGATGGCGTCGGCATAAGAGGCCGCCATGCGAATCGTGTCCGCCAGACTTTCACCCTTCACTGCGGAACTCGAACCGGGATCGGCAAAGCCCAGCGTGGAACCGCCCAGCCGCAGCATTGCCGCTTCAAAACTTAGGCGGGTTCTGGTACTTGGTTCAAAGAAGAGCGTAGCCAGCAGTTTCCCCCGGCAGCCTTCCCGCAGATACGTTTCATCCTCTTCAATTTTTTCCGCCAGGTTGAAGATCGTATCCAGTTCTTCAAGACTGAAGTTTCCCGGCTCAATCAGGGATCGTCCTTTTAACATGGTTCCTCCAGAACCCCTTATTCGTTGAGCTTCTGCAAAACTCGGTTAGTTTTGCAGAAGCTCTTGCAGTTTTTCGCCCCATGGGCTGCAAAACTGCATTTTTTAGAGGTTGCTCTTTCAAAACTGAAGTTTTGAAAGAGGCTCCTTTTATAAGGCTGCGCCTTACAATTCAATCGAACAGGAAACGAAGTTTCCTGCAATAAACTGCTAGGGCAGCGCTGATTAGATGCGGCTAATCAGCTTCCCTAGTGCCTGAAATGCCTTGTTCCGGTAAAGACCATGGCAATCCCGTATTTATTACATGCTTCTATTGAAAGCTTGTCATTAAGTGATCCGCCCGGCTGTATGATTGTCTTGATGCCTGCGGCCGCAGCGGCTTCGACTATATCGGGAAAGGGAAAGAAGGCATCGGAAGCGAGGACGCGCGCCTTCTTGTCTTTTAAAACCCCGGCGCTGCGGCGCAATGCATCCTGAGCAGGCCAGATACGGTTTACCTGTCCTCCTCCAATTCCCACGGCGCATTCGTCATTGACAATCATGACGGCATTTGATTTTACAAAACCGACCGCCCTCATACCGAAGATCATGTCCTCAATGTCGCCTGCTTCGCTCTGCAAAGCGGTAACCGTTTCCCATTTTTCAAAAAGTTTTCTGTCCACCTCCTGAACAAGAAGCCCGCCGTCCACGGCGATACATTCATGGCTCTCCTGCGGGGGAATAGAGGCGCGCATGATGCGGAGACTCTTTTTCTTTTTAAGCGTCTCCAGGGCTTCTTCCTCAAAAGCCGGAGCGGCAACGACCTCAATAAAAAGCTCCCCAAGCCTCTCCGCGGTCTTTCCGTCCAGCGGAGCGTTGAATGCAACGATGCCGCCGAAGATTGAAACAGGATCGCATGCAAAGGTTCTTTCATAGGCTTCGAAAGCGGAATCTCCCAAAGCGATGCCGCAGGGCGTGTTATGTTTAACCGCAACACAGGAAACTTTTTTGCGCGCTTTCTCTTTCGGGAAAAGTGATATTACTTCATTCTGCCCCAGGGGCGCCTCTTTTTCCGGCCCCGCGATACCTTCAGGGTATAAACCAAATGCGCAGGCGGCTTTCCATGCGAGATCCAGATCCCGGATATTGTTGTAGCCAAGTTCTTTACCGTTAAGCTGTTCCATCCCCGCCAAAGCTCCGCCCTTACCGGTATCAATATAGAGAGAGGCCGGCTGATGCGCATTTTCACCGTAGCGGAGACTCTGCTTTTTCCTGAATGAACAAGGCCAGTATTCGGGGTATTCTTCCTTCAGGAGATAACGTGCAATGGCGGCATCGTAGGCCGAAGTGAGATCGAAAACTTTTGCCGCAAGGCGCTGCCTGAATTCCAAAGGAACACTGTTCTCTTCAATGGCTTTATTTTCGATCAGATCGATTAGTTCCCTGTAATCTTCAGGATCACTCAGCACGATAACATCACGGAAATTTTTTGCGGCGGAACGAAGCATGGCGGGACCGCCTATATCAATAAATTCGATTGTTTCTTCCTGACTAAGATCGGCATTTAGTTTTTCAAAAAAAGGGTAGAGGTTAACGCAGAGGATATCAATGGGATTTATCTTAAGCTCTTCAAGTGTCTTTATATGGGAATCATCATCCCGCCTGGCAAGGAGACCCGCATGAATCGCGGGATGCAAAGTTTTCACTCTGCCGTCAAGACATTCCGGACAACCGGTAACTGACGAAACATCGCTTACGAGTATCCCCAGATCTTTAAGATACTGTGCGCTTCCCCCCGTGGAAAGGATCTCCCAATCATGGGAAGACAGGCATCGGGCCAGATCCGCAATCCCTTCCTTGTTATATACGCTGATTAATGCACGACGCTTCGTCTCATGTTCGAGTGAATTGTTAGACCCGGCTTGACGTTTCATTTTTCACCCCGCTGTCTTGTTACACCCAGAAGATCCAGATGTTTGCCGATATGTTCTTCCAGCGCCTCTTCGTAGTCTTCCGCATATTCGTTCCAGAGTTTGTAGAGCCTGTCGCGGTATGTAAAAACTCCGCCGCTGTTTTTGGAACTGAGGATCAATCCGTAGGTGATGTGTATGAGCTGTCTTGCCGCATCATTGTCAAAAAGGGCAGGAAGCCCGGCGTCTTCAAGGGAATCAAGGCCGGGAATTTTTGAAGGATCGCATGTTACATGATAATATTTTTTCGCTTCATCAAAGACACTCAATGCAAAGCGGTGAATCTCCCGGTAAAGAGACGGATCTTTTTGTGATACAAGCTTCATGGCGACAAGCCAGTTGGTGCCGGCCGTCTTGGCGTGAAAGGAACAGCGGGTTTCTTTTGCGATGACGGGAAAAACGCTGAACTTGTCGGAACCCGAATGTATGCTCAGTTTATAATTGAAGTGCCTGGCAATGGCGGCATGGATCTTTATTTCTTTTTCAAACCGGTTCAAGTCCCCGATGTAATCGATTCCTTTCTGGAATTCGCCGCAGAAACGGGGAGCCAGGGTTTTGAAATCCACCTTTGCATCCTTTAGTTCCCTTGCAATAAAATAATGTTCCTGGGGGCTTGTGGGATTTGAAGTCTCATCGATCGATATTTCGAAATCGGCTTCGTATTTTCCGTCCTTCAGGAACCGGTTGTACATTTCAATGGCAAAGTTGATCGCTTCGCCGTAAATTCCGGCTATGTTTTTCAAACTATCTTCCGAAAAATCAATGGTAATGCCATGTTCCGAATCAATATCAAATTTTTTTCCCGGATATTTTTCCTTATATGCCGCATTCAGGGGAGGAGCGGCGTCTTCTGTAAAAGACTTGATATAATCCGAACAATCCAGCGTTATCATGCTGTAACCAAGAGAAAGGGCGTATTCAATATCCTCCGGAGTCTTCAGGTGATCCCCGTCCGCTCCCCAGGTCTTGGTAAAGCCCGCCTTGAAAACGGCAAAGCTTGCCGCATCGAGGACTTCTTCGTATGTGCGGCCCGTAAGATTCAATTCCCGTATCGACTGCTGGGCAAAGACCGGAAACGCATCGTACTTTTCAAAAACCTTTATATGCCCGGCTGTCGCAATTCCAAGCCTGTCTCCCAGACCGAAACTCCGTTCCTTTCCCAGAACCCGTCCCGGGGCGGTAAAGGGAAAGAGTCTCCGCAGGATACAGGCATTTTCGTGGTTAAGCGCCGCGGCAATGACGCCTTCTTCCAGATCCCGGCCGCGGAAACCCGGAACATGATCGGCAATGATCAGATCTTCATTTCCGTCTTTGGCCATAAAGACTCTGCCTGAACCGTAATTCCGGATTGATCTTTCGGCAACTTTCATTCCGTGAAAAATCATATTCATTCCGCCTTCATCACAAGGACATGCCGTTCTTCGTCGAGAAAAGGAACGCCGATCTTTACAAGACGGCACGTATTTCCAATCCCCGATTCTCTAATCTCTCCGGCAGTTTTTTCCTGCCTTCCTTTATAAAAGGCCATGGAACCTTCGGGCCTGAGGAGCCGCTTGAATTTTTTTATGAGATCCACACTGAGCGGTTTGAAGGCACGGCAGATAATGAGATCGAATTGTTCCGCTTCTAATTTTTCCATTTCTTTTTCAATGATTCCGGCATTGGGAAGGGCAAGCAGGGCCAGGGAATTTCTAAGGAAGCCCGCACGGCGTCCCATCTTTTCGACAAGGCTGAAGAAAATTCCCGGCATTGCAATTGCAAGCGGAATACCGGGAAGACCGGCGCCGGAACCGATGTCCGCAACTTTGCCTGAAGTCCCGGGAACGGCGGAAAGTATACGAAACAGGATTCCCAAAGGAGAGAGAGAATCGAGAATATGTTTTACGATGAGTTCATCATGGCTTTGAACATTCACAAGGCCGTAGGCATCATTAAAAAGCTCTATTTCGCAAACATACTTCTCCAGGAGTTCCCTAATCGCATCGAAGCGGCTGCCGCACAGCTTATCTATGTCAGGATCATCATGCATCAAGTGCAGCAGTCCCTCCTTTAGTAATGCGCTCATATCAAGCCGCACATGGATACCTACCGTTTTTCCTTCATTTTTTTTAAAGCTTCCGCAAAGGGATTGTACATGGTGCCGTCGGAAATATCGTCCTGTTTTCCTTTTACGACTACCCGTCCTTTTTCTTTATTTCTATGTTCGGTTTTCTGCCCTTCACTCTTCTTTCCGCCGTCTGTTTTTCTGGACAGCCCTATGCGGCGGCGTTCCCTGTCGAGGCTTACGATTTTAAATTCCAGTATATCACCGGCTTTTACAACTTCCAGAGGGTCCTTCACAAAATGGTCGCTCATCTCGGAGATATGTACCAGGGCGGTTTCCTTGATCCCCAGATCCACAAAGGCGCCGAAGTCAACGACATTTTTGATCTTCCCGGATATCGTCATTCCCTCCGTAAGATCTTCAAAGGTAACTACACCTTTTTGCATCAGAGGCTTAGGATAACCGTCACGCGGATCGCGGTTGGGTTTCTTCAGCTCTTCAATGATGTCGCCGATCGTGGTGTCTCCAATTCCGTGTTTTTCCCGAAGTTCATTTATAAAGGCGGAAGAAAGGTTGGAGTTGACAGTAATGGTACTGCGTATCTCACGGGCCGCCGCATAGTTTTCGGGGTGTACCCAGGTGTTATCCAGAGGGTCCGGGCTTTCGGGGATCTTGAGAAAACCGGCGCACTGTTCATAGGACTTCGGCCCCATGCCCGGAACTCCGGTAAGTTCATCCCGGCTGGCAATGCGGCCCTTCTCATTCCGGTACTTTACAATTTTTTTTGCAAGGGATGAATTGATTCCAGAAACATATTTAAGCAGAGACACGCTGGCAGTATTGAGATTAACCCCGACACTGTTTACCACCGAAGAAACAACTTCGTCCAGTGTATCGGAAAGTTTTTTTTGGTTAAGGTCATGTTGGTAGAGTCCCACCCCGATGGATTTGGGATCGATCTTCACCAATTCGGCAAGGGGATCCTGAAGCCGCCGTCCGATGGAGATTGCCCCCCGGATTGTTAAATCAAGTTCGGGAAATTCTTCACGGGCAATGTCGCTGGCCGAATACACCGAAGCGCCGTCTTCGTCAACAACGGTATAGAGAATTTCCAGAGTGTTTTCCGCGATAACCTGGGTAACAATCTCCTGTACATCCCTGGTACCCGTTCCGTTTCCAACGGCGATAAGCCGTATGTCGTACCGTTTGACTCCCTCCAAAATGAGTTTTTTTGCTTCTTCAACCTTGTGATTATAGATTACAAAACTTCCCAGATACTTACCTGTATCATCCAGAAAGGCGCACTTGGTTCCCGTGCGTATGCCGGGATCTATGCCCAGTACCCTGGTTCCCTTGATCGGCTGCTGCATAAGGAGGTTCTTCAAATTCTGGCTGAACACCGATATGCCGTGATCGTCAGCCGTTTCACTCTGGTCGCCCCGGATCTCCCGGATAACCGCGGGCGAGAGGAGTCTTTTCAATCCGTCTTCGATTGCGGTCTTGTGGTAATCATTGTAAATCCGGTACTTCCTCTGCAGCATTTCCACGGCGCTGTTCTCATCCACATCAATGGTAAGATCCAGTACGCCTTCCTTCTCGCCCCGGTTGACAGCGAGGATACGGTGGGCCTTGATCCGGGAGAGGGGTTCCGTATAGTCCCAGTACATCTGGTAGGTGCTGGTCTTTTTGGCTTCCTCGTCCCCGACACCGGGTTTCTGCGAAGCCTTGACAATGATCCTGCCGTCTTTGATATAGAAGGCCTTGACGGAAGCGCGGTTTTCCGTATCCTGAGACACCCGTTCCGCAATAATATCCATGGCGCCCTGGAGGGCCTCTTCCGCATTGGCAACGGAAAGTTCGGGGTTTTCACTGTTTTCGGCGATGAAGTCCCGGGCCTTTTCCCGCAGGGGCGCTTCCTCCAAAACCACCATGGCGTCCGCCAAAGGTTCAAGGCCCCTTTCAACGGCGAGCATGCCGCGGGTTTTCTTCTTCCGTTTATACGGAGCGTAGATGTCTTCAAGTTCCGCCAGGGCAGCGGCCTTCATGATGTTTTCGTAGAGCGCTTCGCTGAGTTTTCCCTGTTCAAAGATCCCCCGGATAATCTCTATTCTGCGGCCTTCGAGATTCTTCCCGCCGGAAAACCGGTGCTCAATGTCCCGGATCTGTACCTCGTCAAGGCTGCCCGTCTTTTCCTTCCGGTAGCGGGCGATAAAGGGAACGGTACTCCCTTCGTTAAATAAACCGATAACCGCGGAAACCTGTCCTATACCGATTGACAGACCTTCTGCGATTTTTTTCATCAGGACTACTTCGTTAATCTCAAGCCCTTCAATAAATTCCTGTGTAATTTCCATATCTCCAATTTTCCTTTACCAAATCTTAAATGAAGTGCCTTACGCTTTTTTCTTCCATGAACCCGGAAAACCGGGCAATTGCACAGGATGCAAAACTGGTAAGCATTACATCCAGAAAAGTACCTACCGCAATGAGATAAAAGGCCATGGGCTTGAGAATGAGGTAGCCCGCTTCAAAGCCCCGGCCGTAACCCAGGCAGAGAACCGCAAGAGCCGTGTAGGCCCCGTCTCCGGGATGCCGGGCAAGAAGGAAAGAGATAAGGAGAGAGCGGAAGCCGATAACGAGAATATCGGACAAGTCGATTCCCAGGCTGGAATAGGATTTTATGATCACGATAAATGCCGAAGCGGCAACCATGGCGCTTCCCGCCCTTCCGAAGGTAGACAGAAGTGACAGCGTTACTGCGTTACACCTTCTCTGCACTCCCAGATTTTCCTTGCTGTGTCTGAGAAGTACAGGCAGGGTAAAGTTAATGTCTCCGGAAAAGAAGGCCGCAATCGCGGGCCCCAGGGAACCGTAGAGAATGATCCATGGATTCAGCTTGGGCTTGAGCAGATATAGAAAGAGAGGGAGAATCACGAGGCCCAGAATAATACTGTAAACCCCCAGAAGCGTTATCAGATCGCGAAACACATCCGCCTTGAGTATACTGTGAAAACGTATGGCCCAATAGGCGGCCAGGGCGATCATTACCGGCCCCAGGACTTCGGAAAAAAATGAATAGATATGGTAAAAAATCCGGGAGAGGGAATCAAGCAGCGCTATTACCGGTTTGGTATAGTTCCTGTCGTAGGAAAGCCCCATACCCAGAAAGAAGGAAAATATGCAGATTGGGAAGATATATGCGCCGTCGTTTACCATGACGGAAAGCATGTTCGGGGGGAACAGGGAGATTATGTTTTCCGCCACTCCCAGATTCACCGTCTCAAGCTGTTCTTCAATGAGGATTGGAATCCGGGCAGGTGGGAAGAATAGGGTTACCAGTACCCCCGAGGCAATTACAAAAACCGCGCTTCCCGCAATGACCAGAAATATCCGCAGTACCAGCCGCCAGAAGAGACCGTCCTGCCTGAGTTCATACACGGCAATGGTAAGGGAAAACATCAAAATGGGAACAACGGCATACCGGCCTATCCGGAGAGCCAGTTCTTCTAACCAGAGGAGAGAGGAAAGAATTTTCTCATTGTCCACGGGAAGGAAGAATCCCAGCAGGACTCCCATGAGGGAGCCGATGAGCAGTTTTACCCAAACCTTCATGGGTTTCAGCATACTTGATCCGCAGGCGGGATTACAATACCCGCAATACGCCTGCAGCGGTTTACAGCCTCAGAATCTGCGCTTTCGTGAGGACTTCGGGCCCCTTTTCGCCGAGGAGGATGTCGTTTTCAAGACGGCAACCGCCCAAAACCGGATCATAGAGCCCCGGCTCCAGAGTGAAGATCATACCCGGCGCGAGTACCCACTGGTTGTCATCCCGGTTCCTGATGGGCGGCTGTTCATGCTCCTCAAGACCGATCCCGTGGCCCAGCGCATGGGGCATGAACTGTTTGGAACGGGCAAAGAACCTGTCCACAGCGGCGGCAATGTTCCGGGTACTTTCGCCGCTCTTCACCATGGAAAGCGCCAGATCGTAGGCTTTTTCCGTCAGAGAAAGAATCTTTTCCTGGGCAGGGGAACAATCCCTGGCAATGGTCATGGTCACATCCGTGGAGTAACCTCCCATCCTGAGGCCGAAGTCGAGAATGGAAAGCCCCCGGCTGCCGAAGGGGGAGGCGGTATAGGGAGGAAATGAATGAATCGCGAAACTCCGTTCGGGACCGGCGGCGAGGGTCTCAAATCCGGTGCCCTCACAGCCGAGTTTGCGGCATTCGGCTTCGATAAGCAGGGCCGCGCCGGCTTCGGTCTTGATCTTCCCGCTGCGAATCTGCCTTTCCAGAAGCCGGAGAAGGCTGTTGGTCGCCTCCGCCCCCTTCCTGATGAGCGCGATCTCCCCTTCATCCTTTAGGGCCCTAAGCTGCTCCATCTCCTGCCATGCCCCTTCCCGGCGGCAGAGGATATCGAAGTCTCCGATATTTCCCACATAGTCCAAAAAGAGGGGATAGGGAGTCGAAGGGGAGATCTCCATCCTGGAACCCGGCGGAATCTTGAGCATTACAGCGGCACTCCTGAGAGCTTCCTGGGGACGGCGCTTAAAATCGCTGTAGGGGAGCAGATGTTCCGCATCCGCGTGAATAGACGCCAGGTTGAGATCCCAGGCCGTGAGAAGGGAGTGCCGTTCCACACTGAGGAAGAGTATGCCGTCGGAGGGCAGCCCGGAAAGCCAGCGAAGCGAAGGGTCTCTCCTGCCTTCCGTATCTTCAACAGCCAGAAGAGCGATGCCTTCCCGGCTCATCCAGTCATAAATTTTCTCCCGCCTGTCCCGGAAGACGCTTCTGCGTATTGTCTTTGGGGGCCTGAGTGTCTTCATTGAAAAGCGCCTTCGGAAGCTTTTTTCACTTCCTCAAGTTCCCTATCCCCAATCCAATAGTGGGTCACAAAACGGAAGAGGCCGTTTTCGGGGCTGGCGATCAGGATCCCTTTGTCCCTGAAGAAATTTACGATGTGGGCGGCCTTTTTCTCCTCCGCGGCAGGGGCATAGCTGAAGAACACCATGTTGATGTCCCCCTTTTGCACGCTGACGCCGGAAATCCCCGATAAAAAATCTTCAAGTTGCCGGGCCCGTTCATGATCCTCCGCCAGACAGCCGGTCTGTTCGTTAAGGGCAACGATCCCCGCCGCCGCAAGAATCCCGGCCTGCCTCATGCCGCCGCCCATGATCTTCCGCTTCATCCTTGCCGATGCGATGAAGTCCTTGGGGCCCGCAAGAAGGGAACCCGCCGGCGCGCACAGGCCCTTGGAGAGGCAGAACATCACCGAGTCCGCCCGGCGGGCAATATCCGCCGCTTCGGTCTTGAGCGCGACGGCCGCATTGAAGATCCGGGCCCCGTCCAGATGAATGGGAAGCCTCCATGAATCGGCAATACGCCGCGTCTCGTCCATAGCCGCCGGCGGGAGCGCCTTCCCCAGAGAATGGGCATTTTCAAGGCAGATAAGCGACGTTGCAGGCGCATGAAGATCCTGCCTGCGGAGCCGTTTTTCGATTTCCCTGCCGGGGAGAATGCCGTCCGGAGCGGAAAGGGGCCTGGTCTGTACCCCGGCAATCACCGAGGCCGCCCCCGCCTCGTGCTGAATGATGTGGCATTCATCCCCAAGGATCACCTCGGTTCCCCGCGTACACCAACTGAACAGGGCCAACTGGTTCCCAAAGGTTCCGGAAGGCACAAAAAGGGAGGCCTCCTTAGCCAAAAGTTCCGCGCCCAGCTTTTCCAGACGATTCATGGTCGGATCATCGCCGTAGACATCATCTCCAACTTCCGCTTCCGCCATGGCTTTCCGCATCGCGGGAGTCGGCCCGGTAACCGTATCGCTTCTCAAGTCTATCATTTCCGTTTTTTCACCTTTCTTTTCTGCCGGACGGCCTGCTTTACCTGCCGTTCCCCGTTGAGGAACACGGCTCCAAGGGCGGCGGCCGCAAGGCTGATTATGATTATCATCCATCCTATCCCGGGTTCCTCATTAAAGGGAAGCGCCACATTCATGCCGAATAAACTGTAGATAAGAGTAGGGATCATGAGCACGATGGAAACTACCGTGAGCCGCTTCATGACAATGTTGAGGTTGTTGGAGATAACACTGGCAAAGGCATCCATGGTTCCCGTCAATATAGAAGAATAGACGTTTGCCATCTCTATTGCCTGACGGTTTTCGATTACCACATCCTCCAGCAGCTCCTTTTCGTCTTCCTTGAAGCGGATCAGGGAACTCTTCTGCAGCTTTTCCAGGAGCAATTCGTTGCTCTTGATGCTGGTAGTAAAGAAAACGAGGGACTTCTGGATGGAAAGAAGCTGGATAAGTTCATTGTTTTTGATGGAACGCTGCAGTTCGTTCTTGATGAGATTGGTACGCTTGTTGAGTTCCTTGAGGTACTTGAGGAAGGTAAAGGCAAAGCGGCCCAGAAGATTGAGAACAAAGGCGCTTTTATTCTTGATACTGAAACCGCGGACACGATTCTTGACGATATCGTCCAGGGCTTCGCTTGAACTCTGGCAGATGGTAACAATCCTTTCGGAAAAAAGAATGATGCCCAGAGGCTGGGTATAGAAGACCACTTCGGCTTTTTCGTCGCTTACCGGCAGACGGACAATGAGGGCTGTATATTCATCTTCCTTTTCCAAACGGGCCTGCTCGTCTGCATCCATGATGTCGGTAAGAAGTTCAGGGGCGATCCTGAATTCCGTTTCAAGCCGTTCAATGTCTTCCTTGTCTACGTTGCGGGCATCGATCCAGCAGTTTTTGCTCACCGCATCGGTCTCGACAAAGCCTTTTTCATCCTGCATGCGGATTTTTATCATGGGAATCCTCCTGTGAACGGCCAGCCCGGACCCGGTTCAAGGATTCGCCACGTCCCTTCTAAACCGGAAATGCCGCCGTTCCGTTTTTTCTGCGGGTTATACTACCCCCGCCGTCCGAATCGGACATGGCATT
>JAIRXN010000167.1 GCA_031268245.1 Treponema sp.
AAGGAATAAGGATGGCATTTTTTTTTGAGAAGGTAAAAAATTTTTTTTCGGGGCAAAAGGCCCTTTCTGAAGGATTCTACGATGAGTTGGCGGATCTGCTGGTTGAAGGAGACTTTGGAGCCGCGGAAGCCTATAAAACCGTAGAAGAACTAGAGGCCGCCGCAAGAAAGGAAAAAATAGACGACCCGGTCCGTCTTCGTGAAAAACTTGCCGGAATTCTGGAAGGACGCCTCATAAGAACGGATATGGACGCTTCCTTCTCAGGCGATCCTCATTCTACAACAGTAATACTGCTGCTTGGCGTCAATGGGGCCGGTAAAACCACTACCGCGGCCAAGCTGGCGTCCCTCTCCGTGGAACAATGGAACAGGAAGCCGATTCTTGCGGCTGCGGACACGTTCCGGGCCGCGGCAATCGATCAGATAAAAATTCACGGTGAGAGGCTGGGGGTAAGGGTCGTCTCTCACAGGCACGGAGGAGACCCCGCGGCAGTGGTTTACGATGCCGTCCGGGCCGCCCTCTCCGGCGGAGGCGACACGATCATTGCCGATACCGCAGGAAGAATGCATACCAAAACCGCCCTTGTTGAAGAGTTAAAAAAGATTGACCGGGTAGTTGAGACAGGCGGGAAGGAGAGCGGTTTTCGCTATGTGAAGCTCCTTGTTCTGGACGCCACCACCGGGAGGAATGCCCTGGCCCAGGCGGAGATTTTTCACGGAGCGGTGGAACTGGGCGGCTGTATTCTTACCAAGTACGATTCAAGCGCCAAAGGTGGCGTGGTATTTTCCCTCTCTTCGGAATTAAAGCTTCCGGTGATCTGGATCTGCGAAGGTGAAAAATACGGGGACATACGGCCCTTCGATCCTCACAGCTATGTCCGGGAATTCCTGGGCATCGAATAGGCTTATGCCGGCGCACAAATTCTTTTTTTTACCATTGTTTTTTCTCGCCTTCGTTTCACTTTCGGCCCAGGAAAATTCACGATGGTACAGATCCAACAAGGGCGGCATGGCGCTTGAAGAGGCTTCTTCAAGGATTACGGCTCTCAGAAACGAATACTGTCTTGAGGTAAGGGCGGCAGTCCTTGAAGAGACCTCTGAATTTTTGCGGCAGTACTACAATTCGGAATGGAAGATAGAGAAGCGCAGCCTCTACGAAAACCGCAGGGAATCGCGCATACAGTGGCTCTTTTCGGAAGAGGGGGGCGTAGTCCGTCTGGCGGCAGTGTTCACCCGGGAAGAGCCTGTTGCCGCAGAAGAGGGGGACTCTCCGCCGCCTGAAGCAGCGGAAACCGCAGAGGCCGCAGAGGCTGAAGAAACCGGGGAAACGGAAGAGGAGGAAAAACCTGAAAAAACAGCCTGGGGTTTTGCGGATCTCTATGACGGCAAAGGACTTCTTACCAGGGAACTTACCTTTTATACCGACGGCAGTGAAGCCGTTACCGATTTTTTCTACAGACAGGATGCACTGATCCGGGCGGAGGCCGCCGTGGCGGAAAAAAGCGGAGAAGAGGAAAGCAAAAAAAATCTTTATACTGATAATTACCGTTACAACCGTTCCGGCGCCGTCAGGGCCATGGAACGGCTCTTCAGCGCCGAAGGCGGGGAAGAGGCAAACAGTCATCTTATACGGATTCCGCTGATCATTCCCCGTAATGCGGCCGACAATACATTTGTCAATCCTGCTCCCGCATTTGTTTCGGATTTTCTTGAGGATGCTTTTAGCAAACCTACTTTTAAGGCGGTATTCAGTACCGACGGCCGGGGCAGGGTTTTAAGCGAAACACGTGAGGATGAGTCAGGCGCCCTTCTGGGACTTCTCCGCTACCGGTGGCACGGGGAAAGGCTTGAATCCATTCTTCTTTTTCTTGAAGAGGAAAAGAAGGAAACCGTAAAAAGGGGAGAGGAAGCTCCTCCGTCCGAAACAGTAGAACTTGCCGCCGAACCTGAAAGAAGGGTAGACTATACCTATGATGCGCAGGGAAACAGAATCTCTGAAAAAGACTATGTAAAGGGAATTCTGGAACGGCAGGTAAGTATAGACGGGGAAAAAGAAACGGAGGAGCTGTTGATGGACGGAAAAATAGTGCTGCGGGCCTATTGGGAAAAGGGGAGAAAGATCCGGGAAGAGCGGGTAAAAAACTGATGAAAAAATTTCACTTTTCATGGATTGGTTTTGTGGCTTCCCGCTATGTAGGCAGGGGGCGGAAAAATTCACCCGCTCCCATTCTTGCAATCCTGGGAATTGCAACCGGCGTCCTCGCCCTGATAGTGATACTGGCGGTGATGAACGGTTTCCAGCTTGGATTTATAGAAAGCATACTGGAAATTTCTTCGTATCATATACGGCTTGAAAATTTTGATATGCACTCCGCCGGGCTCCTTGAACAGAGAATCATGGAGCTTCCGGGGATCGCTGCGGTGGTTCTGTTCCGGGAATTCCAGGGCCTTGCCAGGGGTAAACGGGAAGGGCAGCAGGCGTCTCTTGTCCGCGCTCTGGAGCCCGGCGCACTTGAAAAAGATCCCGGTTTTGCGGCAAGGCTTGATTTTGAGGAAGGAAGCTTTGACATAAGGGGAGAGCGGGATATTCTGCTTGGCGCGGAACTGGCCCGCCGCCTCGGGGTTCACCTTGGAGATGAGGTAAACATATTTTCCATTCCTTCTCTTCTTGCGGGAGGCGGCGGGGAAGAGGATGCTGCGGCAGGTTTCTTCCGTGTCCGGGGAGTGTTCAGAACCGGTTTTTATGAATACGATCTGGGCTGGGCCTATATCAACATTGATGCTGCTGAGGGTATTTCCGACGCCGGTCCCTGTATGGGGATAAAGATACATGATCGTTTTCGGGACGGGCCGGAACTGGAACGCATCCGGGAAAGCGTCTCTTCCGTTGCCGGGACGGAAGAAGTAAAACTTTCAAGCTGGCGTGATTATAACCGGGCTTTTTTTAGCGCCCTGCGGACAGAAAAACTGTTTATGTTTATTCTGGTCGCTCTTATTTTTATCGTGGTGGGGCTCAACATCTTCCAGGCCCAGCGGCGGACGGTGCTTGAAAGAAGGGAAGAGATTGGACTGTTCCGGGCTGTGGGAGCGGGAGAAAGGGCGGTAAGGCTTATCTTTGTCTGGGACGGTTTTTTGATCGGTTTTACCGGCGCATGTTCCGGCCTTGTATTGGGTCTTGTCATTGCCTCAAACATCCCCGCCTTCTTTGGTTTTCTTGAAGCGGCGGTTAACGGCGGCATAGCGATACTTAATTTCTTTTTAGATTTGGCGGGAATTGGGGAAGCCGGAGAGTTTGCTGTCTTTTCCCCCGCAGTCTTTTATCTTAAGGAGATCCCCTCGCGGATTATTGCCCGGGAAGTGGTTCTTGTATATCTGTTCGGACTTTTTTCCGCCCTGCTTGCCGCGTGGTTTGCGTCCGGAAAAATTTCCCGTACCAATCCTGCGGAGGTTTTGCGTTATGAGTGATGATCCTGTCCTGGTAAGGATAGAAAATATTGTCAAGGATTATGTTTCCGGCGCAGAAACACTGCACATTCTTAAAGGGATTAGCCTTGAAATTGAAACGGGAAAGGCGGTGGCCATTACCGGTCAGAGCGGAAGCGGCAAGAGTACGCTTCTCAATATTCTCGGGGGTCTTGACAAGGCGGATTCCGGCAGAGTTCTGGTTTCCGGCAGTGACATTACCGGCCTTCCCGAAACGGCTCTCTCATCGTTCCGGAGCCGTCAGGTCGGTTTTATCTTTCAGTTTCACTATCTTCTCAAGGATTTTACGGCCCTTGAAAACGTGATGCTTCCCGCGTACATTGCAGGTATGAAAAAAAAGGATGCGCTGGAAAAGGCGCGGTCTCTGCTTTTCGATGTGGGCCTTGATGAGAGGCTGTCTCATTTTCCTTCCCAGCTTTCGGGAGGCGAAAGGCAGCGGGTGGCGGTTGCCCGTTCAATGATAAACGATCCCGATCTGCTTCTCGCCGATGAGCCTACCGGGAATCTCGATCCCGATAACAGCGCCATGGTAGCCGGACTTCTCTATACCAGTGCGGAGAAATGGGGCAAGACACTGGTCGTTGTAACTCACGATGAAAAAGTAGCCTCCCGCGCTTCCGTCCGTTATACGCTGGATCACGGAGTCCTTCTGTGAAAGCGGAAGCGGCGTTTTTTATCGCAATCCGGTATCTTTTGGGCAGGGCAAAGGAAGGCGGGCGCTATCTTCGCGGAGCGGCCGCAGGGATTGCGATAAGTCTCATCCCCATTGTCGTTACCCTCATCGTGGCGGACGGAATGATACACGGCATAACGGATCGTTACGTCGAATTGGGTACAGGACATTTGCAGATTCGTTCCTTTGACGGAACGGAGAGCTGGGATGAAATAATTTCCCGCCTTGAAGGTTCAAGCCGCATACGCGGCGTCTGGGAAGAACGGTATGGTCTTGGAGTTCTTGTCGGGAAAAAAGGAAAGACCGGCGCCACGATTCGTTCTCTGGATTCTTCGTTCTGGCAGGATCAGGGAAGCGCCCGTTTCATTGAACTCCGTTCAGGCTCCCTGGATCTTGAAAATGAAAGGGAACTGCTTCTGGGAGAAGCGCTTGCGGAATCGGTCGGTGCGGAAACGGGAGACACAGTCCGTATCATGACGATACGTGAGGGAAGCGGCGGCAGAAGCATTCCCCGGATGACGCCTTTTACCGTGAAGGGTATTGTCTCTTCCGGTTACCGGGAGCTTGACGCCCTCTGGTGCATTACAAATCTTGAGGGAGCGGAACGTATCCTCTCATCCGGCCTTTCAAATTCTTATCTGATTGTGAAAACAGATGATCCCTATAAGGGTCTTGAACACGTCTTTCCGGAAATCTTCCGGGTATTGGATTCCGGTTACGGCGTATATACCTGGAAACAGCTTATGCAGTCCCAGTACAGTTCCTACGAATCCACGCGGCAGCTTCTCCTCTTCATCATGGCGCTGATAGTGCTGGTAGCGGCGGTGAATGTTTCTTCCGCTACATCCATGCTGGTCATTGAGCGGCAGAGAGACATTGCGGTGCTTAAGGCTGCAGGCGCCGGGCCCGGGACGATCCGCAAGATCTTTATCTGGGGAGCTTTTCTTACAGGTCTCAGCGGAGCGCTTGCCGGGGGAGGCGCAGGTTTGTTGATCGGCTACTTTATCAATTCCATTGTGAAGGGACTTGAATCGGTTTTGAGTCTTGTTACCGGATTCTTTCACGGGGGGAAGGTGAGGCTTCTCGATCCGGGTTACTATCTTGAAAATATTCCCATCATCATCGACTGGTCTGCGGTCTTTGTCATTGTTTTTGCAACGGTTCTCTGTTCCGTTATTGCCGCCCTGCTCCCGGCAGCGAGGGCGGGAAGATTAAAGCCCCTGGATCTTTTACAGAAATATTAGAGTTGTTTAACAGCCCCTTAAACTTTTCTGTCATAGTTTACGATACCACAAATCAAGACCATTCTCAGTGAATGCCGGTTACAGCAATGACCCCGGTATGGTTATATCGAGCCTGTCAGAAGTTTTGTGTAAATAGCATTTGCTATAAGAGCGGAACCCGCTCATTTCCAAATAAAACGGCGAATTGGTTGAGCGCCATTCCCCTCTGCTTTACCGGCATGGCCCGCTTTTTTGAAGCGTTGCGGATTGCCGAATAAAGTATCTTAAATACAGCCTCATCATTTACAAA
>JAIRXN010000191.1 GCA_031268245.1 Treponema sp.
CGAGGTGGCAGAAGATAAGTCTGTCCGGGGAAAGGCCCTGTTTCTCCAGAAAACCCGCAAGCGCAAGCGGATCCGAGTCCTTTTCGATGTGAACCATGAGCGGCCGGCCTGTTTTCCGGGCCGCTTTGGCCGCCGCGCTAAAGAGCCTTTCATGCAGAGGGGAAAATTCAGCCTCCAGCGCGGTTTTTATCTGTCCCGCACGAAAGGCGCCTGTTTTTTTTGGCATCTCCGTATCGCAGTCAATGTACATGCCTTCGCACAATTCCTGCATAAAAAGCGCCTCCAGTTCTTTTTCACCGTAACGGAATATCCAGTGGTCTTCAGGATAGTAAAGCAGACGGTGAAAACCGGTAGAGGCGATAATCTTTACCCCGGAAGCCGCGGAAATTTTCCGCAGCATGCGGGCATCCCTGCCGCAGCCGGGGGGCTGAGCGTCAAGCACGGCTTCGCCGCCCGCTTCCCTGTAACGCCGCAATTCAGCCGCGGACTTTTCAGGATCGTCGATGCAGAGGGCAGGATATATTTCCGCGGAATATCCCCGGCTGATCCAGAGGTGTTCATGACTCTGGCAGAAACCAAGGTTCCCCGCGGGAACATCCCCCAAAACAGTTTGTACCACCCAAAATCCCTATCTATTCAAGCCTCTTTCAAAACTTCGGTTTTGAGAGCAGCCGCTAAAAACCGCATGTTTCGCAGCCGTTAGGCGAGAAACTGCAAGAAGCTCATTCTTCCTTCGATTTCAACACCGCAAGAAATGCGCTTTGGGGAAGTTCCACATCCCCAACCATCTTCATCCGCTTTTTACCTTCCTTCTGTTTCTCCAGAAGCTTCCGTTTACGGGTAATGTCCCCTCCGTAACACTTGGCAAGCACGTCCTTGCGCAGGGCATTCACCGTCTCCCGTGCAATTACCTGGCTGCCTATAGCCCCCTGTATGGGGATCTTGAACTGTTGTCTGGGTATCTCATCCCGGAGGCGCTCGCAGACAATCCTGGCCCGCTCGTATGCATTGCCCCGGAACACAAGCTGACAGAGCGCGTCTACAGGCTTGCCGTTAAGCAGAATATCAAGCTTCACCAGTTCCGTGGGCTTGTACCCGGTAATATCATAATCAAAGGAGGCATAACCTCTGCTGATGCTTTTCAGACGGTCATAAAAATCGAACAGCACCTCGGCCAAAGGCATGTCGTATACCATCTCCACCCGCTTTTCGTCCAGATAGTTCATTGCTGTCTGAACGCCGCGTTTTTCAAGGCAAATCGTCATGATGTTTCCAAGGTATGTCACAGGGGTAATTACCGAAGCGCGGATATACGGCTCCTCGGCGCTTTCAATACGGCCTTCGCCGGGATACTCCATGGGATTATCTACAAAAACGTCTTCCCCGCCGTGGAGTTTTACCCTGTACCGTACCGAAGGAGCGGTAAAAATGACGGATTGAGCGAATTCCCGTTCCAGCCGCTCCTGAATCACCTCAAGGTGGAGCAGACCCAAAAAGCCGCAGCGGAAACCAAAGCCCAGGGCAGCGGAAGAATCCTTTTCATAGATCAGGGAAGCGTCGTTAAGCTTGAGCTTTTCCATGCTGGTCCGCAGTTCATCATAATCATTGGAGTCCACAGGATATATTGAAGAGAAGACCACGGGTTTTACTTCCCGGAAACCGGGCAGCGCTTCCGCGCAGGGATTATCCGCGGCGGTAACCGTATCGCCCACCCGCACATCGCTTACCGTTTTTATACCGGCAATGATGTAGCCTACGTCTCCGGCGGAGAGCATATCTGTCTCCGCAAGGGCAAGCCTGAAGATACCGGTAGTTTCCACTTCGTATACGGAGGCGGATGACATAAACTGTATCTTCATCCCTTTTTTAATGCTGCCGTCAAAGAGACGGAGGTGCACAACTACTCCCCGGTAAGGATCGTAATGGCAGTCAAAAATCAGAGCCCGCAGAGATTGGGCGATGTCCCCGGCCGGAGAGGGGATACGCTTAACGATGGCCTCAAAGAGTTCATCCACGCCGGTACCGTTTCTGGCGGAAACAAGAAGCGCCCCCCCGGCATCCAGTCCGAGATCCTTTTCAATCTGGGCCTTGACACCGGGAATGTCGGCAGCCTGCATATCGATCTTGTTGATCACGGGAACTATTTCAAGATTATGCTCCAGGGCCAGATACATGTTGGAAAGCGTCTGAGCCTGCACGCCCTGGGTAGCATCCACGAGAAGCAGGGCCCCCTCACAGGAATTAATCGCCCTGGAAACCTCATAACTAAAGTCCACGTGTCCCGGAGTGTCTACAAGGTTGAGTTCGTACTCCCTGCCGTCTTTTGCAATGTAGGGAATGGTAACCGCCTGGCTCTTTATCGTTATACCCCGTTCCCGCTCAATGTCCATGTTATCAAGGATCTGATCCTGAAAATCCCGGTCGGCCACAAGGTGGCCCTTCTGGATAAGCCGGTCGGCCAGGGTAGACTTGCCGTGATCGATATGAGCGATGATGCAAAAATTGCGGATGGTGGAGATCTCTGCCATAAATTCATAGTATAGAAAAAATGTTTAAGCCTCAATGCCTCGCATTGTATCACTGAAAATCTGACCGAAAGGGGGGCGTGTATCATTCAAAAAATCTGACCCAAAATACAGGCGCGGAGGGGCCACATGGGGTTAGACATGAAAACAAGACAAGGTGGTACCGGGGAGTTTAGCAAACGCTATAAGGCGGCTAAGGCCCCAAAAAAGAGAAAACGAACATCCTGGATGAATTCGTTTCACTGACCGGCTGCAACCGGAAATACGGGTTTGTGGTTTTGAATAACCGGGATACGACCCGCATGATTACCCTTGACGGGAAAACCGTCACACTGAAGGC
>JAIRXN010000197.1 GCA_031268245.1 Treponema sp.
CGCTTATAAGACCGTTTATTCGTTTTAATTTTCGTTTTTTCCGGTTTTTAATAAAATGGTTGGGGTTGCGCCGAATTAATTCCGTCAGTTTCACGTATTGGTGATACCCCCCCCCCCCCCCCCCCCCGATTACGCTTGAAAGGAGTACGATATGTTGAACAAATTAACATCCTGGGACGATCTGGAATTCCTGCCTGTGGAGAAATTTCAGCGCGGCGTTCCCGATGATGCCGCTGCCGCGTTTACCGGGAAACTCTATGAGGAACCCCTGTTAGTCCAGTCGAATGCCAGGATCCTCATTGGCCACGGCGTAAACGGCATGTTCCGTTTTGCCGCGTATCCTTCCCGGATATACCCTGTTCCCATAAATTGTTCCGATTTCGGTTTCGGGCAAGGAATGTTTTATCATACCGATAATGCGGTGTACCTGGGGGACTGTTATTATTCGCTGATTTCAGGCGGGAAGAGGGTAAACCTAACCGGCCCCGGCAGGGCGGTCGAAACCCGTTACGGCCTCCATTTTCTGCCTATGACCAGAACAACGGAAGGAACGCTTAAAATAACCATAACAAGCTGTGCTCCTGTAGCGGAAAAAGGGGCCGCGGCATTCCGGGGTATTCCGCTGCCGGGCCCGGCCGGCGCCATCTACAGCATCACCATAAAAAACACATCCGCAGATGCCGCGGAGGGAATCCTCTGTCTGAATGTTTCAGGAACTTTGATTGGGGATTACGAGGATCTGGGAGCCGGACTAAGGGATATCAACAAGGCGGAAATCCGTGTCAGGCGGGATACCCTGATTGTCTCCCGGCCTGAGGGCAGCGCCGGCGTCCATCTCCAGGGAGGGAAGCTTATTCCCTGTGATTCCGACTGCTGTTTTGAACTTCCCTATGCTGTTCCGCCGGGGGAGTCCTGCAGCTTTGCCGCGTATATAGTTATGGGCCTGGTTTACAACGACATTATGGAAGAACTCTACAGGATGATGCGGCGCGATCCTCTGGACTGGATCTCCTCAACCGTTACTTTTTGGCAGGAACGCCTGCCGCAGATTGAACTGTCCTCTCCGGATAGCGGCGATTTGACCGATCGGCTCGGGGAATTCTTCATCCGCTGCCTGCTGGATAATTTCAACTGCCTTCAAACCGACAGGGAGGGCAATTTAATCGCTCACCGCCAGGGGGCGCCGTCCCATGGATTCGGCACTGTTTGGGGAATAGATTACGAGCCGACTATTATTTCAGCGGCTATGATCTGTCCGGAACTGGCGGAAAGGGCCCTTGTTTTCCTGCTGGACAGAACCAGGCCGACTGCATCCTATTGCAAACCGAACCATTCGGTTCCCATACTCTGCGCTCCCGTAGTTATCGCGGCATATCTCCTCAGGCAGACCGGAGATCTTGGCCTCTTTACCAGAACCCCGCAGATACCGGATGCTCTGACGGGAATTATGGAAGAGATCCTGGCTTATAAACACCAGGATGAAACGCTCTTTGCGACCTATTGGTCCAGCGACGGCCTTACCGGCAGGCGGTATGATTATGGGACCAATGTGAAATTGTTCTACGCCTTTAAGGGCCTGGCGTATATCCTTAATGCCCTGGGCAGGGACGGAACCAAATACGACAGAACTGCCGGGGAAATACTTAAATCAATAGAAAAAACAATGCTTATCGACGGCCCCTTTGGAATCATGCTTTCAGGCGGAACCAACCTGGATTCCGGCGATGAGGGGATGTTTATAAAAGACAACCGGCTGCCATATTACGACGGGGAGGACACAAGTACCATGCTGGCCCCGGTGTATGGCGCTTGCGAAGACGATTATGCCCCCCTGGTTAATTACCAGCGCTTCGGGCGGTCGATTTTTTGTGAAAACTACCAGGCCGAAACCGATCTGCGCACATGGTTTGCCGTTCCGCCTTTGGCCAACGACGGGACCGCCGTCCTGGCCAGCCTCAGCGGGGCGGTTTCCCGGAACGAGATGATCGATACGGGAAATACGGCGCTGCGTTTTATCGATCCTGTAACCGGGAGCCTTTGGTGGTGGCCCAACGGGTGGAAGGAACACAGAAAACTTACCAGGTGCAGTCAGGGCCAGGGGGCATGGGCGTGGCAGTACAGGAGCCGCTGGCTCGGAGTTGAAACCGACGCCCTGAGCCATAGCCTGTTCATCAACCCAAAGGGCCTTCCTTCAAAACTGCATATCCGGCCGTCCAAGTCCATGGGCTTACCCTTTGAAATTGAATATGACGAAACGGCCGGTGAATGTAAAATCAGCAATACGGACGATCAAAGCTGGAATGTGCAGGCCGCCTTCAGAAAGCCGGGCTGCGGGGCGGAGGGTGAGCGTGATACCATCTGCGGCGTTGTTCCTCCTAAAGGCGTCATCGTCTTAAAAAATGAAACAAAAAAGACCGGAACTGTAAAGCCGGATGTTTTTTCCCGCAGAGACATTGTCAGGAGAGAGATGGCCGCCTTTGGCAGAGACGGAATCCTGTTCACAAGGCGCGGGGGCCTCTGGTTCTGGCTGCAGTCCGACAAGCCTGCCTTTGATCTGCGTTTTATAATAGGAAACGGAACCGGCTCAGACTGGAAAGATGTTAAAGTAACCCTTCATCTACCCAAGGGCTGTTCCGCGTCAGGGCGCGGGCAGGGAATGATGGTATTCCCCAACGATACGGCGGAAAGACAGTACCGCCAGTGTGTCTGTCACGTGGGAACCGTACCGGCGGAGGAACGCACAACCGCATCGTTTACATTCCACATGCCCCTGCTCCGCAGGATTCATCAGACAAAGCTTAATAAATCCAGGCATCTTTTTGAGACTCCTCCAACCAACGATGCGCTTATTACCACCAGGGATATTACGGCCCCTGACATTGTATCCCTCACCGCGGATCTGGAGGCTCTCAGCTCTGACGGGAAGCCGGTAAAGCGCAGCCTTGAATTTAAGGCGGGTTATATGCCGGACACGGACGGCTGAACTTCATCACTTTTTAAGCGGTTGTTATTCAATAACTGAAGTTTTGCCTTGTTTCAATAGGGAGGCAAAGGGAACATTCATAGAACGGCTTGACATTTTCCCGCCGCCTGAGTCATAGTATTTATAAGGCTCCTTATGGGGTCTGACATATTAACCGGGGTGGTTTTCTGTCTTTGGCAGGAAACCTGAGATTACACCCGCTGAACCTGATCCGGGTAATGCCGGCGTAGGGAGCGCTGTTTTAAGAGAAGTGGTGGACGGGAAGCAGCCAAATCCCGGACGGCCCTGACTTCTTCAATACAACAAAGCGGAAAATCAACACCCCTCATAAAAAAGGACACACGTCCTTGAGGAGTATCTCTATGAAAAAGCTCTCTGTTTTAAGACGGGAAACGAAGAAGGTTTCATTTCTGCCCGGTGCAGTAGTAATGGTGTTTATGCTTTTCCCCCTGTCCCTCCATGCGGGAGCCGGGAAGGACAAGACTGCGGCGGCTTCGAAAGAAGTAGTCGTCTGGACTTATGATTCATTCAATTCCGAATGGGGGCCCGGCCCCGGGGCTTCCAAAGTCTTTGAGGCTCAAACAGGCATAAAGATACGGTGGGTAAGTCACGGAGACGCAGGAGAAGTACTGTCCCGGCTCCTCCTTGAAGGCCCGGATGCGGATGCCGACATCATTTTGGGGCTGGATCAGAACATGGCGGAAAGAGCTCTCTCTTCAGGGCTTCTTGAAACCTATAAGCCTGCAGGTGCAGAAAAACTGCTTCCTGAAATCAGGGACTATGTGCAGAACGACTGGCGGCTTATCCCCTTTGATTACAGTTACTTTGCCTTTGTCTACGATTCGGAAATTCTTCCCAATCCTCCAAAGAGTCTTGAGGATCTTACCCTGCCTCTCTATGCCCGGAAAATAATTCTGATGGATCCCAGAACTTCCTCTCCGGGCCTCGGATTTTTCGGCTGGGTACGGGAAATCTACGGTGAACGCTGGCAGGATTACTGGAAACGGCTGTCTCCTTCCGTGCTTACCATTTCCGAAGGCTGGAGTTCCGGCTACGGTCTCTTTACCGCGGGAGAGGCGCCGCTGGTGCTTTCCTATACCACCAGTCCGGGCTACCATCTGGAGTATGAGGATACAGAACGTTACAGGGCTGCAATTTTCGATGAAGGGCATCCCATTCAGATTGAACTTGCAGGACTTCTGTCGCGGGCAAAAAACAGGGAAAATGCCGGGAAATTCCTTGATTTTATGCTGAGTTCCGCCTTTCAAAGCATTATTCCCCTGACCAACTGGATGTATCCTGTTATTGATATACCACTGCCTTCTTCCTTCAGTATAAATCCAAAGGCGCAAAAAACACTTGAGCCCAGAGCGCCTTCAAACGAGGAACTTAACCGGTGGACGGCTCTTCAGACAGGACAGTAATGCTACCCTTCCTGAAACAAAGTTTCCTGCCGCGCCGTTCATCCCCTACGGAGACTCGTTTCCGCAGTCTCCTTATCCCTGCCCTCATTCCCCTGGGGGCGGTTGCCGCAGGATTTCTGTTCCCATACGCCGCCGTTCTTGCGGCAGGAATTTCAAAATCGTTTGATGCGTCTATGCTGAACCGGAATCTTGCTTCGCTGGTCTTTTTTACGGTGAAGCAGGCTCTCTTTTCATGCCTGGCAGCCCTTGTTCTGGGACTTCCCGGAGCATGGTTCCTCGCTCTTTCGGACAACAGAACCGGAGTAATGAGACTTCTCTCCGGAATTCCCTTTGCCATGCCCTCCATACTGGTAGTGCTGGGTTTTGTGCTTTTCTACGGTAACTCAGGCTGGCTCAACAGAATTACTGTTTCGGTATTCGGGCTCAAAGAGGCGCCTTTCAGGATTCTCTACAGGCCGGAGGCGATTATTCTTGCTCACGGTTTCTACAATTTCCCCCTGGTGATACGGCTTCTGGGGGACGGCCTCCGGGAAGCCGGCAGGGGCTATGCAAAACCGGCGCTTAGCCTGGGCGCTTCACCTTTTCTTTGCTTTGTAACAGTACTTCTACCGCTTGCCCTCCCCTCCCTCATGGCTTCCCTTATTCTTACTTTTTTATATTCGTTTACCAGTTTTGCGGTAGTGCTGGTATTGGGCGGAGGAGCTGCCGCCAGTACTCTTGCCGTGGAGATCTACCGTTATGCACGCATCTCCCTTGATCTTTCCGGCGCCGGACTTCTTGCTCTCCTTGAAACCATTATCGCGGCGGGAGCATTCGGCCTCTACCTGTTCTTTGACAGGATGAGTCTCAAGGCAGGGCCGGAACGGAGGGAAGAAACAGAAGCCGTGCGTCACGGCGGGCTCTTCAGAAGCGGAATGATGGTCTGCCTTGTTTTTACGGCCTGTTTCAGTTTCGGCCCAATCCTCTCGATTCCGGTAGAATCCCTGTTACAGAAACCCAGCCGTTCCGGACCGGCGGAATGGAGTCTGCGCTGGTGGCAGAGCCTTGGAGATTCCGTGCTTCCTGCGCTGGGGCGTTCCCTGGTTCTTGCGCTCCTCTCGGCAAGCATAGCCTGCATTCTGGGCATCCTTGCGGCAGGGGCCTGGCGCGGCATGGAACAGGAAAAAAAAGGTTCCGCCCTGTTCCTCCGCGGTACAATGACTTCTCCTCTCTTCTCTTCCGGCATTGTACTGAGCCTCGGCTGGCTGATACTCTACGGGAGAGGAGGCTCCCGCACGATTTTTAGTGCGGCAATGCTTCATGCGATCATTGCCCTGCCCTTCGTCTTTAGTTCCCTGGCACAGGGCCTGCTCAGCCTTAGCGACAGCATGCTGAAGGCCGCGGAAACGGCAGGAGCGGGTCCCCTCGTGCGGCTTTTTACCGTGGCAATCCCCTGTGCGGGAAACAGGCTCCGTTCCGCCTGGGCCTTTGCAGCGATCGTGAGTCTTGGAGAACTCAACGCAGTAATGATGCTGGGTATGGAAAAATGGGAAACCCTTCCCCTGCTCATATACCGGGCGGCGGGAGCATACCGTTACGGCGCCGCCTGTGCCGCAGGAACAGTACTGATGGCTGTCATGGCCCTTGTATTCGCTCTTGCAGAATTTCCCTTTACGGGAAGGAAGAGACGTGAGTATGGCAATTGAACTTAGGGGCCTGAGTAAAAGCTTCCGCGGGGAAAGTTCGGGTTCCCAACGGGGCGGAGGGGATTTTTCACTATATATCGATCTCCGTATTGAGGAAAACGAAACCCTTATCCTTGCAGGGCCTTCCGGCTGCGGCAAAACCACCGCGCTTCATCTTGCCGCAGGACTGCTCCGGCCCGACGGCGGCAGCATTCTTGTGAATGACAGGGATATTACATCCCTTCCGGCATGGAAACGCAATGTTTCTGTGGTCTTTCAGGATCTGGGCCTCTTTCCCCATTTGAATGTGGCGGGAAATGTCGCATACGGACTCTTTATCAGAGGCATGAAAAAAAAGGAAAGGACGGAACGGGTGCGGGAGGCGCTGAGGCAGGCCCGTCTTTCAGGCTACGAAAAACGCCGTATCCATGAACTTTCCGGGGGTGAACGTCAAAGGACAGCCATTGCCCGCGCCCTTGCCTCCTCTCCGCAACTGCTGCTTCTTGATGAACCTTTTTCCAGTCTGGATGCTCCCCTGCGTAAAGCCATGCGGGAAGAATTTCTTGAGATTCGCTCTTCTTCTTCGATACCCTGTATTTTTGTTACTCATGACAGGGAGGAAGCGGCGTTTCTGGGAGACCGCATCGCGCTGATGAAGGAAGGCAGAATTGTGGAAAGCGGGAAAACAAAGGAACTCTTTCTCTTTCCCCGGACAAGCTTCTGCGCGGAATTCCTTGACGCGGGGATCGTCCTTGCCTCCGGTGACGATAAAACTATTTTTATTCCCCATGACGCCCTGCGGATTGCGGCGGAAGGAGAAAGCGGGGAAGAGATGTTCCGGGTCCCGGGGATACTTAAAAAAACAGTTTTTGAGGGGGGGCACAGGAGACTCGATGCGGAACTTTCGGACGGCAGGCTTGTCTCCGTCAGGGTTCCCCTGAGGGAAAAAACTCCTGAAACAGGACAGACAATTATCCTGCAGGCGGAAAGAAAAGATCTGCGCTTTATCGACCAGGGTTTTTAAGGGTTCATGGCCTTTGCGGCTGTATGGGCCTGAGAGAGCTTGTCGTAGGTGTCTATATTGGTTTCCAGAATCCAGCCCTGAATTCTCGATGTTTCGTTTTCATCTTCCTGATTTTGATTGATTCCTGCTACCAGAACCCACAATTCGGTTCCGTTTTCTATGGTGATGAAACGGCGCTCCTGAAGCTCAACGATGGCGCCTCTTCTGCCGTAACTGCTGGCCTGATTCTTCTGTCCGGGCTCCTCCATGATAAGGGCAAAGGAAACATTTATAACCCCATAACCGATGTTCTCCCGGGACAGGGGAGGAGTCATAGGAAGATCCAGGACGATTTCTTCCCGGTTTTCCCTGCAGGATACAAGGATGCAGAGGAAGAGAATGAGAAGCGCTTGACGATACTGCCGTCCAGGCTCTAATTTCATATAGTGAAGAATATACTTGTTTTTCTCTTTTTCGTCATTATTGCAGGAACGCTTCTTGCAGAGGAGCTTGTCCCGCCGGAAAAGAGCTTCCCCTACACTCTTTCCCTCTCCCAAAGCGCCGGTTTCCTCTACGGCCGCGGAGAAGAACGGGTATACAAGCAAGACGGCGCCCTTCTAAGCCGGCTTATCTGGGAGATGAAACCGCTCTTCTACTACGGCGCCGG
The DNA here is from genome assembly GCA_031268245.1 of Treponema sp. GTDB lineage: Bacteria > Spirochaetota > Spirochaetia > Treponematales > Breznakiellaceae > JAIRNJ01. Next base: position 7,742 of record JAIRXN010000197.1, read on the forward strand.
GCTTGATATTTCCCGGAACAACAAACACGGCAGGACAGGCTTCAGCACGGCCCTTTCGCTGAAAGCGGGTTTCCCCTCCCTTTCCGGAATCATGGAGGATCGGGACTGGGATACTCAGGATGGCGAATTATCGAATTATTCGACCCACAATAACTATACCGAAGGCGCGCTGATTCTGGATTACAGGGCGGGCGTCTCAATCCCCCTGGATTCCCGGCTTCTTCTGGAACTGTACCTGGGTTTTTCCTGGATGCACTTTAACTGGATCGGCAGGGACGGGTATATCCTGTATCCCGAAAACCAATATGGAAGCTACCTGAACGGCGCGGCCCTCGGTCCGAATGCAGAAAAGGAGCCTTACAACGGCCCCGCAGTCGGATATTCCCAAGACTGGATGCTGGTTTTCCCCGGAGCGGGCCTCTCCCTGCCCCTGGGCCGTCATTTCAATATTGCTTTCTCTTTCCAGTGGAGCCCTCTCATATTCTGCAGGGCACGGGACGATCACTTTGCCACGAAAACTGAATACTCAGACAGTATGAATTTCGGGCTTTATGTAGAACCCCGCGCCGAAATTAGTTTTATTCCCACGGAAAGACTCCTTCTGTCCCTGTACTGTTCCTGGCGGAAGCTTGAGGCCAATCCGGGAAACACCATCTCCCGCAAAACCGGGGTAAACACCGGAGACACGAGCGCCGGAATGGCAAACGCGGCAGGCGCCGCATGGAATACTATAGATTCCGGAATCGGAATTACGATACGGTTTTAGGAGATACATACCCTTTCAGAAAAGGGAGGAGTGTACGATCGGAGGGGGCAAAGTCAAGGCTTTCAATTTCTTCAAGCGCGGCCCAGCGCCATTCACTGTGTTCCCTGAGGCGGAAATTCCGGGAGAGGAGTTCTATGCGGTAGCCTTTAAGGGTATGTGTTATGCCTCTATGCTCAAAGCTGCCGCTGCCCACAAAATCTCCCGCTTTGACGGGGACTGAAAACTCTTCGTCAAATTCCCTTACCAGGGCTTCTTCTTCGCTCTCTCCTTCCTCAACCTTACCGCCGGGGAACTCCCATTTGCCGCCGAGATCGCCTCCCTCAAGACGCCGGGCTATAAAAACCCTGTTTCCCTCCAAAGCCAGGGCCGCTACGGAAATTCCGGTAGACATTAGAGCAAGTGCACCTGGGGGATGAGAAAATGGAAAACTGCGGAAATAAGGGCGGCAATGCCTATCCATTTTTTATTCCTGCCGATGAAATTCTCCAGCCCTTCCGTCTTCCCGGACTGGAGGGTTGAAGTCCGCCTGTAGTATTCAAAAAGGAGGCTGAAGCCTGCGGCAAGGCCCGCGAGGGCAGGTATAAGATCCCCGATGACCGGAACTTCGCCTTGTACCGGCGAAAGGAGTTTCAGAATCCCTGTCAGTACGGTCAGGACTCCCAACACCAGACGGAAGGTCTCGCTGCCCAGGGAAAGTTTTTGGCTGTCTTCTATGCTTTCCACAGTGCTTACCCTGTCGGTAGTGAGAAGAAAGCCCGCCGCTCCGTTACAGATAATTGACAGAAAATAAAACTGGATCATCCATACTCCTTCCTTCTACAATAGCCGATTTATTCGCTGCAATCAACGCTAAAATGTATTTTCCGTCTTCCGCCTGTCATCCGGAACAGGAGAATGCCGGCTTCAAAGGGTAAGGAAAAGGGGAAAGCTTCTTCTTTTGCGGAACTAAAGTAGATCCTTTGGGTGTAAACAGGCGGAACCGTTTCCCCCCGCCCGGCATCCTCCGCAGGAACTGAAATGACGCCTTCTCCTCCTGAAGGTACGGGAAAGACGCTTAATTCCACCATGCCCTTGTAGGCCCGGCGTTTATCCCGCAGTTCTTTGCGGAGTACGAGAAATGTTTCCCCGTTACGTCTCCGGCTCTCCACGGAAAGACGGTTTCCGCCGAGATACGGGGTATTCCCGAAATTACCGAAAGTTCCCATGACAATGGTGATGAGGGAAAGAACCGCGATCGACCAGAACAGAATCGCCAGAGGTTTTGTCGCGGTAAGAGCCTTGAAAAGTCCCTTCTTCTTTGGAGGAGCTTCGTAAAGTTCCCGTACCCGGGAGGGCGCTTTTTCGAGCCGCTTTTCCCGTGAATAGTAAAAAACCAGTTCCTCGTTTGCAGGCCGCTTTGTCAGCTCATAACCGGCATTGGGCCGCCTTCTTTTCCCTGTCTCATCCCCCATGTGTCCCCCCTGAGGGAAGCCTTTGCTCATGTATGTTCACCCGGCGGAATGTTTCCGGCAGCCATGCCTCCCCGGCAAGGAGGGCGGCGGCTTCGGCAATATCCGAAGGATCTCCGAAACGCCGGGCTGTTGAAGGATGCCTTGAAGCGGCTATGAGCAGTGCGGCGGCCGCCGCTGCACAATCGTATCCTGAAAAGGCAGTACCGCTGCCTCCGGCAGCAACATTGTCTCCAACAGCAGAAAGCCGGCCCGCAATACCCCCGCAGAGCCCTGCCAAAAGGTCTCCGGAACCTCCGGCAGCCAGTACAGGGCTCATACCGTCAATGACGGCAATGCGGCCTTGGGGAGAGGCAA
>JAIRXN010000223.1 GCA_031268245.1 Treponema sp.
CAGCGGATTCCGTTAACGACATTGAGGCGTTCAAAGGCTGCGTATAACTGCCCGCCTTCCAGGGGCGGCCCCTTTCCCAGCGGAGGCATAAAGTCAGCCCTCAGTTCCAGATCATTATCGGAGAAGTTGAACAGAACATGCGCTCCGTTCTTATCCCCGGTCATAACTTCCTGGGAGCCCTGAGTCCGGGGTGTTTTTTCTGCAGTATTTTCGTGTTCCATCTATCTACTTTACAGTATCGGCGAAAAGCCGCTTTTTATCTAACTTTGGCTTCCCGCGGGGCTATATTTCAATTGAACGGCCGGGTACTATAATAGTGATAGGGGCCTGAGCTTGTTCCAAAATCCGGGCAAGTTTTGGAATAGCCTCACCTATTCAGATCATATTGAGGAGGATCACATGAATTTTACCAATTTTGACAAGACTGCCGCTTACGGGAAGTTGGCGGAACTGGCGCCGGCCTACAGGCATTTTGACTTTGTATCCGCACTCAATGCTGAACGGGTTGCGGCCTGTACCGTACCCATGGCCGGAGGGCTCAGCTACAACTATGCCGCCAAGGCAGTGGATGATGCGGTGATCAAGGCGCTTGCCGCCCTCGCGGAGGAACAGGAACTTGTTGCCAAATACCATGCGGTCCTGGACGGTGAAACCATGAATACCGGTGAAGGCCGCAGGGTGCTGCATCATCTGCTCAGGGGCCGTTTTGCAAACCCGGTGAGCGAAAAAGGCCGGGATATCGGAGAATTCTATCAGAATGAACTGAAACGTTTTTCCGGTTTTGCCTCCGATGTGAGAGCCGGGAAGATCGCCCCCGCTCCGGGGAAGAAATTCAGCTCCGTAGCCCAGATCGGTATTGGCGGTTCAGACCTGGGGCCGCGGGCTATATGCCTGGCTCTGGACAATTGGGCCGCACTTGGGGGCCGCAAGAAGCTTAATGCCGCATTCATCTCCAATGTGGATCCGGATGACGCCTCTGCAGTAACGGCATCCCTGCCATTGGCGGAAACTCTCTTTGTTCTGGTAAGCAAGAGCGGCACAACCCAGGAAACGCTGGCCAACGAACTCTTTGTCAAGGATAAGCTTGTAAAGGCCGGTCTCGATCCTGCCAAACACATGGTGGCGGTAACCAGCGAAACCAGTCCCCTTGCGCATAATCCTGCATATCTGGATTCCTTTTACATTGATGATTATATCGGCGGCCGTTATTCTTCCAGTTCCGCAGTCGGCGGAGTGATACTGTCACTGGCATACGGCATGGAAACCTTCAGTGAATTTCTTTCGGGAGCCGCCGAAGCGGACAAGCTCGCCCTCCGGGGAGACATTCACGAAAACGCCGCCCTCCTCGATGCCCTTATCGGGGTGTGGGAGAGGAACTTTTTGGCTTACCCCTACACGGCAATCCTCCCCTACAGCCAGGCCCTCTCCCGTTTCCCCGCTCATCTGCAGCAGCTTGACATGGAAAGTAACGGCAAACGGGTAAACAGGAACGGAGAACCAATCGCCTATTCCACAGGCCCCGTCGTTTTCGGCGAGCCGGGAACCAACGGTCAGCACTCTTTCTACCAGCTCCTCCACCAGGGTACGGATATAGTGCCCCTGCAGTTCATCGGCTTTAACGAAAGCCAGCGCCGCGATGATGTTACGGTAGATAATTCCACAAGCCAGATAAAACTCAACGCAAACCTTGCCGCCCAGATCATCGCCTTTGCCAAAGGCCACAAGGTTGAAGGGGAAAACAGGAACAAGGAATTCCCCGGCGGCCGCCCCTCAAGTCTCATCTGCGGGAAAAAACTCGAAGCCCGGAGCATCGGCGCTCTTCTCTCTCACTTTGAAAACAAGGTGATGTTCCAGGGTTTTGTGTGGAACATCAACAGCTTCGATCAGGAAGGTGTTCAGTTGGGGAAGATCCTTACCAAAAAAGTTCTCTCGGGCAATTCAGGCGACCCTGCCCTGGATGCCTACAGCAAACTGCTGGGAGTGTAAGGAACTGCGCAGATCCTAAGGATGGATCATGAACCGGGAAGTTCCCGGTAAAGGCTTTTTTTGATTTCCGTAATATTAAGGGGTTTTGAAATATGGTCGTTCATACCCGCGGCAAGGCTGGCTTCCCGGTCTTCCTTCATGGCGTTGGCGGTCATTGCGATTATGGGTATTCCCTTTGGATATTCCCGGTTTTTTCCCCGGCGTTCCGCTTCAATAGCGCGGATACGGCGGGCCGCCTCAAGTCCGTCCATAATGGGCATACGGATATCCATGAAAATGAGGGAATAGTCTTTTTTTAAAAAGGCTTCCACCGCCTCCTTTCCGTTACCGGCAATATCCACCTGCGCTCCCAGATCCGAAAGAACCGCCAGGGCGATTTCCTGATTAATCTCGTTATCTTCCGCAAGGAGAAATCTATGCCCTTCATAGCGCCGGTTCTCCATTTCCGGAGTAATCTCAGACTCCTTTGACGTTTCGCTTTCCGAAGTTTCCAATTCAACAAAGAACGCAAACACGCTGCCTTTTCCCGGTTCGCTTGAGACGGTGATGGCGCCTCCCATGAGTTCCACCAGCGTCTTGCTGATGGAAAGTCCCAGCCCCGTGCCGCCGAATCTGCGGGCGGTGGAACTGTCCGCCTGGGCGAACGGCTGAAAGAGAACATTCTGCTGTTCCGAACTCATCCCGATACCGCTGTCGCGAACCATGCAATCCAGCCGGATTTTTGTTTTTGCGGAAAACTCTGATGAAAGTTCCGGTGACAGGAGCCGGCTCTTTAGTTCCAGGCCGATGGAACCCTGATTGGTGAATTTTACCGCGTTCCCCAAAAGGTTAAGCAGGATCTGCGAAAGCCTGAGCGCGTCTCCCCGCACGAAGGAAGGGATCGATTCATCCAGGGTAACAATAAATTCCAGGCTTTTTTCATCAATGCGGGGCAGCATAAGTTCGCGGATATTGTCGATCAATCCAATGAGATTAAAGTTATCGTTTTCCAGTTCCAGTTTGCCCGCTTCAATTTTTGAAAAGTCCAGTATGTCATTGATGATCCCCAAAAGCAGAGAAGCGGAAGACTGTATTTTTTTCAGGTACTCCCGGCATTGCCCGGGCGTTTCGGCCTGCATGGCAAGACGGGTCATTCCCAGGACACCGTTCATAGGGGTACGGATCTCATGGCTCATCCGGGCGAGAAAATCCCGCTGGGCTGTGTTGGCCGCCTCCGCCCGGATCAGCGCCTGCTGTGATTCATTGGCCTTGATAATTTCATCGGCCATGTTGTTGATGCTGTCCACCACTTCGCCGAGTTCGCCGCCTGTCTTGCCGATTTTTTTGGAAAGATCAAAACGCAGGAACCGGACTCCGTTTACGATACGGTTTATGTCCTGGAGGATCCGCCGGGAAAGGAGGAGCACCAGAATAAAGGCCAGGCCGTAGGTGATACTCGAGATTAAAAAAACCCGCCGGGTAATGGTACGCAGTTCTTCTTCTATATCGGTAACAAGTTCGTTGGCCCAGATATAACCTATGGCGTTCCCGTTCCGGATAACCGGATGCATGGCGTTCATAATGTTTCCCCGCACCATCGATCCGGTGGACACCATGGCAGTACCGTTTGCCATTACCGTTCTGCCCAGGTGGTCTTCTCCGATGGGACGCCCGACAAAATCGCCGAATTCGGCGGAAGGCCCATAGGTTAGGATGGCGTCCAGTTCCCGTGAATAGTAGCCGATCCCCAGCCCCATATACGCCGAGGCCACAATATCGGTAACGGCCGCAAGTTCCCGGTTAAGAGCGGCTATTTTTTCTTCCCGGGAAGCGGATTCGGCCCCCCGGCGGCGCAGAATATCGTCATAGGTATCGTCTCCCAGGCATTTGTCCAAAACGACGGCAATACCCAGCAGCTTGTCCTGCTTTTCGCCCAGTACCGAATAGCTTATATAGCCGGAGATATACCGGATTATGACAAGTGATATAATCATAAATAGGAGAAAAATCAGAAGCATCTTTCCCTGTATTGAGTAAAAGAATCCCACTTTTCTCATTATATTAACCATTATGATACGGCATTGGGAATTTGTCCATTAATCGGGGTTCTTTCAAAATATACTATGGAGATAATTACAATCGGAACGGATGGCGGCAATTCTTTAGTTATGCGCTGATTACATGCGGCTAATCACTGCTTCTTTAGCCTTCACACAAAGCCTGTGCAAAACGGGTGATGAGCGGATATTCGCGGGGGGTGAGTCTCAGGTGGCTGTCACCCGGGCCGTTGAGAGAACGCCATGTTTCCGGAAAAAAGCGGCGTTCCTTCTGATCTTTAGGTTTTTCATGTATGCTGCGGCTTATCAGGGATACTGCAAATTCCGGATGGAGGCGCAGAAATTCGGTAAAGAGGCTTGCCTCTTCCCTGGGAAGGACGGTGATCGTCTGGGCCGGGAGTCCTGCCCTGAGAAAGCCCGCATCGTCGGAAAGGGGCGTGGGGAGGAGAAGCACCCTGTCGAGTCTGAGATCCCTGGCGCTTTCCAGCGCGTGAGAGCGCAGACCCTGGATAAGTTCACGCAGTTTGAGGAAGGGAGCCCTCTCTTCGTTTTTTAGCAGTGTATCTGCGGCGGTAGAAATAATGATGGTGTCTCCTGTTCCGCATGCGTCAAAGACATAAATCCTGGCATCCGCAAGCCCTCCGTCCCGGAGTGTTGAGGCAAGGCTGTAGGCTCCCTGATCTTCGATGCTTTCTCCCTCCCCAAGCTCTTCCTTGTCTGTAAAGAAGATCATCCAGAAACCCTGCTTTCCGGAGACGAGTTTCTGGGCGGTAACGATAAGCTGAAAAACCGCAGCGCTGTTGTCGTTGGCGCCCGAACTTCCCGGAAAGCGGTCGTAATGGGCCATAAGGATGACAGGATTTCTGCCGCGGAAGGGCAGCCCTCCCGCACGGATACTCTCTTCCGGAGGGAGTATCAAAAAATGCCTGTTTCCCGCAATCGGAAGCACGAGGGAATTGAGCCCCGCCTCATCCAGAACGGAAGAGATGATCGAGTAACGGTCTGCCTGGGGCGCAATAAATTCCATAAAACGGTTATAGGGAAACCGGGCCGTCCGGGGATCAAAGAAATCCAGCGCCGTCATGTTTTTACAGCTTTTCTGCGGAAAACATAAACGCCGGATTGGATAACTGATCCTGGGCCGCGATAATCAGGAGTTCATCCGCTTTGGCTTTCCATGTCTCTTCGATGATGCCGTAGACGCTGGCCGCGCATTTTTCCAGGGCTTCCTTTATGTCAAAGTGTTCAGGAGGGGAAGCTTCGCCTGCTTCCTCAAACCCTGTTGGCCTTCCGAGAAGTCTCGCCAGAAACACTGCGGTGGTAAGATCCCCTGCCCCGGCGAAACTCCTGCCGATTGGAATTTCCGGAGTACGCACCAGCCAGAGATCCTTTCCGCTGGAGGCCAGCATAGCGATCTCCGCCTGTCCTTTCCGCGCCTGTTCCTCCCTGCAGCGAAAACTGGTTACCAGAACTGTCCGGGGGCCCATGGAATGGAGGCGTGCAACAGCCCTGGCCGCGCCTTCCATGGCGCCTGAATCCATGCCGGTAAGCGCCTCAAGTTCAAACTGATTGGGAGTAACAATGTCGGCCCTGGGGATAATTTCACTGCGGAAAATTTCAGGAATCCCGGGCTTTACATAGAAGCCCCTTTCCAGATCCCCCATCACCGGATCGCAGCAGTACAGGGCTTTTGGGGAAGCGGCCTTCACCATATCCAGGGCCCTGAGTATCGCCTTCCCGGTGGATGCGTCCCCCATGTAGCCGGAAAGCACGGCCCGGCAGTTTTTCAGTACGCCCCGGTCTTCAAGGCCCTGCACCAGATCCTGCACCAGATCCGCGCCCAGTACCGTTCCCTTCCAGGCGCCGTAACCGGTATGATTTGAAAATTCAACCGTGTTGACCGCCCATACCTCGTGACCCAGCCTCTGGAGGGGGAAGACGGCGGAACTGTTGCCCGCGTGTCCGTAGACCACATGGGACTGAATGGAAAGAACAGCCATATTTTATTTTTTCCCTTTTTTGCGTAAAATTTTAACAAAGCGGTCAAAAAATTTACCCGCGGCAAATGCAATCATCCTGAAGAAGAAGAAATCGTACTCCCCGTATTTGGAAACAAAGTCCCTGGCCGCATCCTGTAAATCGTAGCATCCGTACTTTTTTTTGAGAAAATCCCAGTGCTTGACAATCCATACATAGAGATCCGCGGGTTTCCTGCCGGGAAAATTCACAAGCATATTGTTCTCTTCGATAATCTGTATTGTGGGCTGATATACATTTTTGTACCAGGATACCAGAGCATCGGAGAAGGGAATTTCTTCTTCTTTTTCTTCGTTCAAAAAATATTTATGTACGAGAATATGATTATAGATCACATTGTAACGGCCGGTCGCGGTAAATTCAAGATCCCCGTCGCCGGTAAGTTCTTCAAAACGGGTTTTTTCATAGAAGATCTTTTTTTCATATTCGAGAAGGGCCTTGTTAAGTTCTTCCGTGGTGGCGTTTGGAGGAATATGGATCTCTGTGGAGAGGCTTATCACTTCGGCGTCAATGTTTTCGATGCCCTGCATCTTTGCTACGGAAACCCGGTGATTCCCGTCCCGGACAAAGTAGGCTCCTCCAATCTCGTAGAGCTGGATTGGGGGCAGGTTCAGATCCTGAATGGAAGCCATGTCTACCCGCATCCAGCGGCTGCGGAGAAATTCCTTTCTGGGAAGGAAGTGTTTGTTGAAGTCGTTGTAACGGCCTTCGCTCCCCACTATGCGGTTAATGGGCACCGTCCGCATTCCCAGGTAAACCTGGCCGCCGGGCTTGAGAATGTCCTTGACATCATTGAAGGAGAGCAGTTTGTTGCGATCCGAATTTATAAAAGAACCGATCCGGGAAAACAATTCCCTGCTGCGGGCCCGGTTAAAATCTTCGTTGGCCTGTACTTTGACAATATCGGAAGCGCCCATTTATAGTTTTCCTTCCCCTGTATCTATAACATAGTGGCTGAACGCATTGATTACCATGGTATCCTGAAATTTGGTAACCCGTATGTCCCGCAGATCGTAGAGGTGGATATGACCGTGGATAAGGTATGCGGGCCTGAAGACCTTCATGAACCAGACGAAAGCCTTAAAACCCTGGTGGCAGCGGTCTTCCTTGTCATGGATCCCCCTGGGGGAAGCATGGGTAAGCAGAATATCCAGGTAGCGCCCCCGGAAAACCCGGTTGAAGAGGAGCCGGGGCAGTTTCTTTATTATTTCGAGGTACATCTGAAAGTCGCTGTACTGGTTTTCTCCGTAATTGTAACGAATGGAACCTCCCAGCCCCATGAAGATAAGACCATCCTGAATTTTCATCCGGAAACCTATGTGGGAAGCGCCGGAACCCCTGATCTCATGAATGCCTTCCGTGCCGTCGGAGGAATTGAAGGAGGGGCTTTCCCTCTTCCGGTAGTAACGGAGTTCCTCCGCATGGTGGTTCCCGAAGACAAAAAGCATAGGTTTGTTGAGGCTTGAAACGACAAAATCGAGATAATCCATGGGGAGATCCCCGGCGGCAAGAACTATATCTACATCTCCGAACCGTTCTTTTATCGTATTTGAATAAACCAGTGGATCGATTTGATCTGAGATGCAGAGTATCTTCATGATTTCCGATAATTTGAGTATAATGGAGATAGAAAGATATGGAAAGAGGAAGGGGAGGGATATGAAAAAGCTATTGTGTACCGCGGTTGTCCTTTTCGGCCTCGGTTTTTCCCTCAATGCCCAGAATGCCCAGAGTGACTTTGCCAAAGGTGAAGAATTTTTCATGCAGAACAAGCCGAAAGAGGCCATGCCCTATCTGGAGAATTCCGTGGCCGCGGATTCTGCCAATCTGAAGGCTTTTCTCTATCTGGGAATTGTCTACCAGCAGTTGGATATGACGGATGAGGCCATAGCGGTATACCGGAAGGTTCTGCCCAGAGGCGGAGACGAAACCGCCAGGATTGCCTATAACCTGGGAAACGCATATTATAGCAAGGGGAATGCCGTTTTTGCCGATCAATTCTATACTCAGGCAATTGAGGCCGATCCTGCCTATGCCCCGGCATACCTTAACCGGGGGAACACCCGGATAAAATCGGAGTCCCGCAGGGAAGCGGTATCCGATTATGAGACTTTCCTTACTCTGGAGCCCCGGTCTCCCAAACGGCCTGATATTGAAAGGCTGATCGCCTTTATCCGGGAAGAATTTGCCGCGGAAGAACGGCGGCGGATCATGGAAGAGGAGGCCGCCAGGGCGGCGGCGGAACGGCGGCAGCAGCTTTTGGATGAGCTTACCGCATCACTTCAGGCTGCATCCGCGGAAACCCAGGGTCTTTCGGCAGGTTCCGAAGGTGTCGAGGGTTATGAAGGCGAATTTGAACTGGAATAGGAGAGTTATGTGTATATAGACAGAAAACTAATCATCATCGGCGCCGCGGGTGTCCTTCTTATCATCCTTTTGACGCTGGGGGGGATCTTTCTCTTCGGCAGGAAGAGAGGCTTAGAGGTTTCAGGCGGGAAGACCGAAACAACTCTGTCTTCCGGCGCGGACCTAAATCAGCCGCGGCAAAATACCCTGAACCTGGCAAGGGATTACATCAGTCAGGGTGAATATGTCCGGGCCCTGGATCTTTTGGACAGGCTTCTGATTGAGGATTCTTCCGATGCCGAAGCCCGCGAATTGCGGGATCTGGCCTTGCGGGAGCGCAGCCTCCGTGAGGCGGATTCTTCCCGCGCAAGTCTTGATGCGGCCGAGGAAGCGCTTCGCCAGGCCGCGGCCCGGCAGGCTTCCCCGGTGGTGGATGCCGCCGCCGTAGCCGCCGCTCTGCAGACCATGTCCCGGACAAACCAATTGAGCGAGGGGGAACGGCAGGCCCAGGCCGAGCGTGAGGCGGCCCGTGTCCGGCAGGCCGAAGAGGAGCGGCAGCGTCAGGAAGCCTTGGCCGCGGAAAGGGCTCAGCAGGAAGCGGAACAGAGAGCCGCCGCGGAGGCGGAAGCCGCCCGCCGCAAGGCCCAGGAAGAAGAGTTGGCGCGGCAGTCCCGTGAACTGCGGGAGAAGATGCAGACGGTCAACGATCTGGTGAGTCAGGGCAAGGCTCTTCTTGCAAAAGACAGTTTTGAAGAGGCAAAGGCCGTCTTTGAGGATGCCCGGTCGCGGATGCCTCCCGGAGAGAACCGTTTTGAGGGGCAGAAACTCTCTGAAATGGCCGATACCTGGTACGACGCATATTCACGGCACCGGCAGGACGAATCCGGGGCGGATGCCGCCACACAGACCGGCGCCCTGGTTTCCGGGGCTTTGGCAAAGGATGCCGCTCAGGCTCAGCCCCACTATACCATGGGAAAACTCTACCGGGATCTCTATCAATGGGATAATGCCGTTAAGGAATTCAAAGATTCGGTTCGCCTTGAACCGAATAACTATATCTACTCTTTCGATCTCGGACGGGCTTATTACCAGTCCCGGAATTTCCCCGAAGCCCGGCAGGCATTCGAGGCCGCAACCCATCTGAAGGCCGACTTTGAACCTGCCTGGTACAATCTGGGAGGAACGCTCAGGGCTCTCGGCCGGACGGATGACGCCCTCAATGCGTACCGGAAGGCCGTTTCGGTAAAGCCCGATTATGCCGTTGCCCACCGGGAGATCGGCCGGATTCTGGCGCTCAGGGGAGACAACAGGGGCGCCATCGAAGCCTTCAACAAGGCTCTGCAGTACAATCCCAATGATGTGGCTGCCCTGAGGGAACTCGGTATCGCCCAGAATGTTACGGGCAACTTCAGTGCAGCGGAGGCTTCATTCAACAAGGCGCTTATGGGCGACAGTAATGATGCGCAGACCAACTACAACATGGCGGTGGTAAAGATCAGTCTGGGTAAGGGGAATGAGGCGGTGAGTTTTGCGCAGAAGGCGGTAGACAAGGCTTCCGGCAATGCCAACTATGTCTATACCCTGGGCCTTTCGTATGAGAGCGCCGGAAATCTTGACGGCGCCATCCGCTCCTATGCCAATGCCGCATCTCTGGATCCCTCTTACGTAAAGCCGCGGGCCAATCTGGGGAACATATATCTGGCAAATGGTTTTACCGATGAAGCGCTCCGCTATCTGAGCGAAGCCTTCAAACTGGAACCCGCCAATTTTGAGGTAAACAATAACCTTGGCGGAGTCTATGCCCGGCAGGAAAACTGGACAGGCAGCATGGACCATTACGAGCGCGCCCTGCGGGCAAAGCCCCGCGATCCGACTGTATTGCTCAATCTTTCCAGGGCCTATGCGGGAGCCGGAAAACTCGACAAGGCGCGGGACACCTACGAGGAACTACTCGGCATCGAAAAGAACAACTGGGATGCCGCCATGGAGCTGGGCAAAACCTATGCAAGTCTTGGGGATTCGGGAGAAGCCAAAAAAGTTCTCGATGATTTGCTGAAGCGGAATCCTTCCTATGCCCAGCGCAGTGAAGTTGAACGTATTTTGGCCGGCCTATGAACAATACTCCGGAACGGACAATCCAGAATCTGGTTCTGGGCGTCATACTTGTTGTGCTGCTCCTTGTGGTATGCCGGCTTTTTGCGCCTTTTTTTACAGTTCTGCTCTGGTCGGTGCTGCTCTATATTATTTTGAGCCCTCTCCATCGCCGGTTTATACGGAAGCTTAGATTCAAAACCCGCAGGGAGATGCTTCTTAAAAATATCTGGGCAGCGGTTTTTGCCTTTCTTACATTGGCAGTAATTCTACTGCCTCTTTCTTTTGTAGGTTCGCTTTTTTTAAGGCAGATTCTGGATCTTCTCCGCCTGGTCCGGAATGTTTTCTATGCACGGCCTGCCATAATGAGCGACGCCATTGAAAGCGTAACGGATTTTTTGCGGGAATTCAGTTCCGGGCAAATTGATATTTCCTCCGATGAAATTTGGCGTCAGATCTTTGTCGCTCTCAGTTCCGGGCTTCAAAACCTGGTGTCCATGAGCAGTAATTTTGCCCGCAATGTGGGAAGCTTTGTGCTCGGCATCATACTTCTGCTCTTCTGTCTCTTCTTTCTATTTGCCGACGGTCCTTACCTTTCAAGGCTTGTACTTCGCGCCATTCCCATCAAGCGGGAGTACCTTAGTACCCTGAAAAAGAAATTCATGGAAATAACAAGGAATCTGATTTCAGGCTATATCATGGTAGCCCTGATTCAGGCGGTGGTAGCCTACATTGTTTTTACCATTTTCCATGTGCAGGGAGCCCTGGTTTTTGCGGCCTTTACCTTTGTTGCGGTATTTATACCCATGATCGGGGGCGGCCTTGTGTGGCTTCCCCTGGGAATTCTGCGTCTTGCCATGGGAAATATCGCCGGAGGCATACTGTTTCTGGCGGTTTCGGGGTTCTGTATTTCCCTTCTGGATAATTTTCTCCGCCCCATGTTCTTAAGGGATCGTATCCAACTGCATCCCATGATCATCTTCTTTGCCATTTTCGGCGGACTACGGGTATTTGGTTTTAACGGCCTCATTTTGGGGCCCATGGTGGTGATCCTCTTCCTTACGGTACTTGATCTTTTCCTTACGGAGCACAGTATGAGTCATGAAGAGGATATTGATTTGACGGAGCAGGTATGAACGCGATCATTACGGTAGTGGGAACCGACAGGGTCGGTATCATAGCCAGAGTTTCCGCATTTCTGGCGGAACGGAACATCAACATCGAAGATATCAGCCAGACCATCCTGTCGGGGAACTTCGTCATGATGATGATGGTAAACCTTTCGTCTTCCGCGTCCGCCCTGGAGACCGTCAAAAAGGACCTGGACCGGTTGGGGGAAACGCTGGGCGTTTCCGTCAGCATGATGCATGAAACCGTTTTCAGCGCCATGCACCGCATATAGGAC
>JAIRXN010000098.1 GCA_031268245.1 Treponema sp.
TTGAGATCCGGCCCCACGGTAATAACCGAACGGCCCGAATAGTCAACACGTTTACCCAGAAGATTCTGCCGGAAGCGTCCCTGCTTTCCCTTCAGCATATCGCTGATAGACTTGAGGGGCCGGTTGGAAGCGCCCTTGACCACGCGTTTCTTCTTGGAATTGTCAAAGAGGGCGTCCACTGCCTCCTGAAGCATCCGTTTTTCGTTGCGTATAATGATATCAGGCGCATTGAGGGCCTGGAGCCGCTTAAGACGGTTATTCCGGTTGATAACCCGGCGGTACAGATCGTTAAGATCGCTCGTGGCAAAGCGGCCGCCGTCAAGCTGCACCATGGGCCTCAGTTCCGGCGGGATTACCGGGATCACGTCAAGGATCATCCAGGACGGTTTGTTGTTGGATGCGCGGAAATTTTCCACAATATCAATCCGCTTCAAAAGCCTTTTATCGCTCTTCATCCCCTTGCCGATCATCTTCCGCCTGAGTTCCGCGGCCATCTGATCGAGGTCAATATTTTCAAGCAGAATTCGGACGGATTCAGCCCCCATACCGGCCTGGAACTGACCGCTGTAACGCTCCTGGGCTTCGTAGTATTCCTCTTCGGAAAGAAGCTGCATCTTTTTGAGATCCGTGTCACCCGGATCTATGACCACATACTTTTCATAGTAGAGTACGGAACGAAGGGCGGTAAGAGGCATATCAAGGAGAAGCCCCATGCGGCTGGGCACAGAGCGGTAGTACCAGATATGGGAAACCGGGGCGGCAAGTTCTATATGGCCCATCCGTTCCCGGCGGACTTTGAAGTGGGTTACTTCCACTCCGCAGCGGTCGCATATAACGCCCTTGTAGCGGATCGACTTAAACTTCCCACAGTAGCACTCCCATTCCTTGGTTGTACCGAAGATTCGTTCGCAGAAGAGGCCGTCCTTCTCCGGCCGGAGAGTCCTATAGTTAATGGTTTCCGGTTTTTTCACTTCACCATAAGACCATGCCCGAATCGTTTCCGGCGAGGCCAGCTTTATCATTATCGAATCGAAATCCTGTATATCCCGCACTTCTCACTCCTTAAAAAGCGGCAGTATCGCCGCTTATGTCGATCGGCATTAACACGAAGTGTTAACCAATTCCTCCTTAAAAGTTCGAGCCTGACTTTGCGATCAGTTCTTCATCGCGCTCGGTAAGGGGGATCTGTTTCCCTTTGGCATCTTTGATGGTGAGATCCAGGGCAAGACCGCGGAGTTCCTGCACAAGGACGTTAAACGATTCGGGGATACCGGCCGTGGCGGAAGGTTCTCCCTTGACAATTGCTTCATAGATCTTTGAGCGGCCCGTCATGTCGTCGCTCTTTATCGTCAATAATTCCTGCAGGGTATTGGCAGCGCCATAGGCTTCCAGCGCCCAGACTTCCATTTCCCCGAGCCGCTGACCGCCGAACTGAGCCTTGCCTCCCAGCGGCTGCTGAGTTACCAGGCTGTAGGGCCCTGTGGAGCGGGCATGCATCTTGTCATCCACCAGATGGTGAAGCTTGAGGAAGTAAATCACGCCGCAGAAAACCTGGTTCACGAAAGGTTCGCCTGTCCGGCCGTCCCGGAGAACCGTCTTGCTGGTAACGGGGAGACCCGCTTCCTTGAGTTTATCTTCAATCTGCTCCGTGGAAGGAGACTGGAACACCGGGGCGGAATACCATTCATCCAGGGTAGAAGCTGCCCAACCCAGTTCCGTTTCCAGAAGCTGCCCGATATTCATACGGGAAGGCACCCCCAGCGGCGTTAGGCAGAGATCGAGGGGAGTACCGTCTTCCATGTAGGGCATATCCTCTTCCGGAAGAATACGGGCAACAACACCCTTGTTGCCGTGGCGGCCCGCCATCTTGTCCCCTTCGCGGAGCTTCCGCTTGGTTGCAATGAGGACTTTTACCACCTCATCTACTCCGGGATTAAGATCGTCGCCGCTTCCACGGCTGAGCCGCTGAATATCTATCACCGTACCTTCGATGCCGTGAGGTACCCGAAGGCTTGTATCCCTCACTTCCTTGGCCTTTTCACCGAATATCGAATTAAGCAGCTTGAATTCCGGAGTAGTTTCCGTTTCGCTTTTGGGTGTTACCTTGCCTACCAGAATATCGCCTGAACGGACTTTGGCGCCTACCCGGATAATGCCTTCCGCATCCAGATTATCAAGACTCTTTTCGGAGGTATTGGGAATATCGTGCGTTATTTTTTCGGGCCCCAGCTTGGTTTCCCTCACTTCCGTGAGAAATTCTTTGATGTGGATCGATGTAAACATATCATCCTTAACCACATGCTGGGAGATAAGGATCGAGTCTTCGTAGTTATAGCCGTTCCAGGGCATAAAACCCACAAGAATATTCCTGCCCAGGGCAAGTTCACCGTTCCTTGTGGCGGGCCCGTCCGCAATCACCTGCCCGGCGGCGACCTTCTCTCCCGGTTTGACAACAGGCCGCTGGTTGTAACACGTATCCTGATTTGTCCGCTGATATTTAACCAGACGGTATACATCGTTGCCCCCGGAGTCTATTGTCGCCTGACTGGAAGGCTTGGCAGGGCCCGGATATTCCGGCCTGATAACCACTTCCTGACTGGTTACCCGGATCACTTCTCCTTCCCGGCGGGCCTTAACAAGAACACCCGAATCATAGGCGCACTTGCCTTCCATGCCTGTCCCCACACGGGGAGCATCGGGGAATACCAGCGGCACCGCCTGACGCTGCATATTGGAACCCATAAGGGCACGGTTGGCATCGTCGTGCTCCAGAAAAGGAATAAGCGAAGCGGACACGGAAATGATCTGCTTGGGCGACACGTCCATGTACTGAATGTCTTCCGGAGAACGGGTAGTATAGTCCCCCTGACGGCGGCAGGAGATCTGATCATCCGCAAAAGAACCGTTGTTTTTGAGCCTGGCGGAAGCCTGAGCGATAAAGTAACGATCTTCATCCATGGCGGAAAGGTATTCAATATCCGCGGTAGCAACCCCCTTGTCTACCTTGCGGTAGGGAGTTTCTAGGAAACCGTATTCGTTGACCCTGGTATAGTTTGCCAGAGAAACAATAAGCCCGATGTTCGGGCCTTCCGGCGTCTCGATGGGGCACATACGCCCGTAATGTGTATAGTGAACATCCCGCACTTCAAAACCCGCACGATCCCTGGAAAGACCGCCGGGCCCCAGCGCATTGAGCCTTCGCTTGTGGGTCAATTCCGCAAGAGGATTCACCTGATCCATAAACTGGGAAAGCTGACTCGAACCGAAAAATTCCTTTGTAGCGGCCACGAGGGGCTTTATGGAAATAAGATCCTGCGGCTTGATCGTATCGGTTTCCTTGAGACTCATCCGCTCCTTGGCAACCCGTTCCATGCGGCTAAAGGCTGTCTTCATCGAATTCGCCATCAGTTCGCCGACAGACCGCACCCGCCTGTTCCCCAGGTGATCGATATCATCAATATTTTCATCCCCCGCATAAACCTTGATAAGAAACTTCATGGTAGCGATAATGTCAGGCTTTGTAAGGACAAACTCTTCTTTTTTTGCGTTCTTTTCGGGATTCTTCTTTTCGGCATCACCCGTGTTTTCAAACTGAAACTTTTTGTCGAGCTTGTAACGGCCCACCCGGCCCAGATCGTAACGCCGGGATGTAAAGAACATACCGTTAAGATCCTTTTCCGCAGCGTCGAAGGTAATCGACTCGCCGGGCATAAGAACCGTATACACCGCGGCAAGAGCCTCCTCCCGGGAAGGTTCATCCCGGCCGGGATCTTCCTTGACAAACTTTATCTCCTCCCGTTCAAAACAGTTAAGGAGCATGTCGGATCTGAGGGAATCCTTGGCATCAAAATCGATAATCTCTATGGAAGAAATATTGTTGGAAAGAAGTTCATCCACATTGTGCGGGTAGAGCTTCTCGCCTGCCCGGTAGAGCTTCTTTTTTATCCCTTCTCCCTCCGCCCCGCTGTTAATCCAGACAGGAGCGGCCAGTACCCTGCCGGAAATAAATTCCCTGGTTTCCCGGTCATCCCGGATTTCCATGGTTTCAGTGAGATAAAAAGCCTTGATTATATCTTCCCGGCTTTCATAACCCAGGGCACGGAGAAATATAGTCCCCAGGATCCGCTTCTTCCGGTCGATTTTCGCGTAGATAAGTTCTTTTTTTTGATCGATTTCAAATTCCAGCCAGGAACCGCGGTAGGGAATGATCCGGGAAGAATAGATCCCCTTTTCATGACTAAAGATAACTCCCGGCGAACGGTGAATCTGGGAAACAACAACCCGTTCCGCCCCATTGATGATAAAAGTGCCCCGCTCGGTCATGATGGGAATATCTCCCATGTAGATATCCTTCTGGCGGATTTCACCTGTCTGTTTAAAGATCAGGTTTACGCGGGCCTTGAGAGACACCGCATAGGTAAGACCCTTCTGTTTACACTCCTGTTCGGTAAGCTTGATGTTATCCTCATCAAGAGAGTAGTACTCGTACTCCAGAACCATGTCTCCGTTGAGACTTTCTATGGGGAATGTCGTCTTAAAGACCTCTTCCAGACCCTGGAAATTGGGCTTTTCGCCTTTGGCAACTTTTTCCCGCTGCAGGAAGCGCTCATAAGAACTGAGTTGGATATCAATAAGATTGGGCAGATCCATTACATCATTAATATTCTTACCGATATATATCCGTTTCATTGCAGCTTTGATTTTCACCATCCCTTAACCCCCGCTAATTGAACAATAGAGGGGACAGATCCTGCCCACCCCTGCATTTGCACAGCAAATGCAAAACAATGAAGAACCCAGGAGCACGTTCCCGGGTTCTTCATTGTTACTGTACTTCTACCGTACCGCCGGCAGCAGTAACCTGATCCTTGATCTTGGCAGCCTCGTCCTTGGAAATATTTTCCTTGAGAGGCTTGGGCGCCCCTTCCACCAATTCCTTGGCTTCCTTGAGGCCCAGGCCGGTAACCGCCCGCACTTCTTTGATAACGGAGATCTTCTTGGTGTCATCAAAGGCTTTGAGGACGACAGTAAATTCCGTCTTCTCCTCAGCAGCCTCAGCGCCCGCAGCAGCGCCGGGAGCCGCGACAGCGGCAACCGCCACAGGAGCCGCAGCGGACACACCGAATTTTTCTTCCATCATTTTTACCAGTTCGGAAACCTCCAGAACGGTCATGGAAGCAATTGCCTCTAAAATTTCTTCTTTTGTAGCTGCCATATTATCTTCTCCTTAAATCATGTACGCGCCTCATACAAAGCACGCCCGGGCGAACCCGGTTTATTACAGCCCGACAGGACGACAGCGCCGAAGCCTGACAGACAAAAAACACAGAACCCGTAAAGCGCCTCCGCCCGCCAATGACGGCCGGCGCCGTTTTAACAACGCTAAGCGTTCTTTTCCCCGACCGCCTTGATGGTACGCACCAGCCGTGCAGGAACATCGTTAAGAGCCGCAACAAGATTCCGGACAGAACCATTCATCACCGACATAAGCATGGAGATTAATTCCAGCTTGCCGGGCAGCCTGCTAAAGGCCTCGGTCTGGGCGGCATCGTATATCGAGTCTCCAACCAGCGCTCCTTTCACATGCAGCGCAGGGGCCTCCCTGGTAAAATCCAAAAGGATCTTGGCCACCTCGTTGGAATCCCTGGGGGCAACAGCCACGGCAGTAGGCCCAACCAGATAGGAAGACACGTCGGGCGCCTTGAGTTCCTCAAAGGCAACCCGCGCAAAGTTATTCTTTACAACCTTATAACAAACTTCCTTGGCACGAAGCCGCGTACGCAGTTCGGTGATCTGTCCCACCGTTAAGCCGCGGTAATCGGTAAAGATAAAGTCCCTGGAAATACCAAAGATTTCCTTCAGCTCCCTGATGGAGTCTGTCTTGGATTCCTGTATCTTTTTAGCAACAATAGCCATACATTTACTCCTTATTCACCCATG
The DNA here is from genome assembly GCA_031268245.1 of Treponema sp. Lineage (GTDB taxonomy): Bacteria > Spirochaetota > Spirochaetia > Treponematales > Breznakiellaceae > JAIRNJ01. The sequence goes on from JAIRXN010000098.1 coordinate 5,941, forward strand.
CTGACCCATACGCCGGGCCCCATGGTGGAAGCCACCGAAACGGTTTGGATAAACTCACCCTTGGCATCCGCAGGACGCTTCCGGACGATCTCTTCAACAACGGTCTTTACGTTTTCCGCAATCTTGGCAGGTTCCATGGAAACCTTCCCCACCGCCAGATGCACCACCCCGGTCTTGTCCGCACGGAATTCCACCCGGCCTTTCCTGAGTTCCGAAAGGGCGCTCTTGAGGTCGAAGGTTACCGTTCCGGTCTTCGGGTTGGGCATAAGCCCCCGCCGGCCGAGAACCATACCGAGTTTTCCGACATCCTTCATCATGTCGGGAGTGGCAACCGCCACATCAAAATCCAGCCATCCGCCTTTGATCTTTTCGATGAGATCATCCGCGCCTACAAAGGCCGCTCCGGCATCCTGGGCTTCTTTTTCCTTTTCAGGCTTGCAGAAGACCAGCACCCGTTTTTCACCCTTGAACTGGTTGGGGAGTACAACCGTATCCCGGACAGACTGATTCTTTTTAAGGTTCACTTTTACGGAAAGATCCACCGTTTCGTCAAATTTTACATAGGTCATGGACTTTACCACGTCCAACGCCTCGCCGAGAGGGTAGATCTTTGTCCTGTCGTACTTCTTTGCGCTTTCCTGATACTTCTTGCCCCGGCTCATTTTTCGACCTCCACACCCATGGAACGGGCCGTACCGGCGATGATCTTCATGGCGCCGTCAATATCAATGGCGGAAAGATCCGGCATCTTCAATTTGGCAATCTCCTCAAGTTTGGCCTTGGGAAGCTTTCCTACCTTTACCTTGTGAGATTCGGCTGAACCTTTTTCCAGACCGACAGCCTTCTTGATCAGAACCGATGCGGGCGGAGTCTTGAGAATAAAACTGAAAGACTTGTCCCCATACACGGAGATTACAACCGGGATAATGAGCCCCGGTTCCATTGCCTTTGTCCGGTCATTAAACTGCTGGACAAACTGAGGGGCGCTGACACCGTGAGGTCCCAGGGCCGGGCCGACAGGGGGGGCCGGAGTGGCCTTGCCTGCGGGGCACTGCAACTTAATCATTACAGTTACCTTTTTCTTTGCCATTCAATACTCCTTCGTAGTATGCCCGGCCGAAACCGGGCTAGCGAAGTTCATAAGAACTTCTCCTACTTCACATTAAAGTGGAGAGTAAGCGGCCGCCGGTGGAATTTTCACCGTAAGCCCTCCTGCTCCGCCTTTCTTACAATTTTTCTACCTGTAAAAGATCGACTTCCACCGGGGTGTTCCGGCCAAAGATACCTACTATGACCTTAAGTTTGCCTTTCTCCTGATTGACCTCTTCTATGGTACCGGTAAAGGACTCAAAAGGCCCATCGACGATCTTAACCTGCTCGCCTGAGGAAAAAATTTGCCGGGCCCGCGCCGGTCTTTCACCCTTAATCTCCCCGGATTTCTGCAAAATAGAGCGGGCCTCATCCCCGGTAAGGGGATTGGGACGCCTGTCCGCCGGAGTTCCGACAAAACCGGTAACTCCCTGGATCTTGCGAATCTTGGAACAGGTGGTTTTCCAGTCCAGTTCCGGCAGATCCATCTCAATCAGGATATAACCGGGCAAAAATTTTCGCTTTTGAATGCGTTTTTCGCCGTCACGGACTTCCACAACATCTTCGGAGGGAACTTTAATGTCCCGCACGATCTCCTTGTCGATATCCTCCATGTCCATCATCATCCGGATTGTCTTTTCTATCTTGTTTTCGTACCCTGAATAGGTATGGAGGACATACCAGCCTACAGCCATAGCGTACCTTTACTTCCTTATGTTTGCTAGAAAATCGCCCGGATTCCGAAGAGGAGCAGTACATCCACCAGTCCCAGTACGGCGGCGATAATGACGGTGGATATGACAACCACCTTGACCGAGCTAACTACGTCATCTCTGCCGGGCCAGATAACCTTCCTCAGCTCGGCATAGGATTCCTTTACAAATTGAATCAGTTTGTTCATTAAAAATTCCTTTCCAGACGTTTTGACTAAACCCTTCGAAGCCTGCCTTTACTCCGGCGCCAGGCGTTCTACTCCTGTAATTACCTTAACAGGCATTTACAGGTTCCAGGCGCAGTAGGCTTCCCCTCCTCTCGCCGGCGTCCTGCCGGCTCCTTCCGGGCCGGGGTTTAGTCCTTCCGGCGCCATCCTGGCGCCTTTTCCTCACCTTCGTTCGGCGGACTAAACCCTTCGAAGCCTGCCTTTACTCCGGCGCCAGGCGTTCTACTTCTGTAATTACCTTAACGGGTATCTACAGGTTCCAGGCGCAGTAGGCTTCGAACCCACGACCTGCGGTTTTGGAGACCGCCGCTCTACCAACTGAGCTATACGCCTCTGAAAACTACTTTATTTTAGTCTCTTTATGCAGGGTATGCTTCCGGTCAAAAGGGCAATACTTCTTCAATTCAAGCTTTTCCTGGGTATTCCGGCGGTTTTTGGAGGTAGTATAATTCCTCCGTTTGCACTCGCTGCACTGCAGGGCCACCAATTCGACCACCTGTTTCTTACTAGCCATTTTTCATTCCTCCTGGTTCCGCAATCTTCACTGAGTCCAGCCCTCGAACAGAATCGAACTGTTGACCTTATCCTTACCATGGATATGCTCTGCCAACTGAGCTACAAGGGCATAATTCCACATAATACGTCCAACCAAGATACCAAAAGAAAAAAACTTCGTCAATATCCCGCCGAGGATATTTCGCCGGACGCCGGTAATTCTCCGGAATACGTTTGGCGCCGATTGGAAGGCAATAGCCCGCACCCGGCCCCGGCTCGGGGGGCGCTTGCTCCCGTCCGGCATCAGCTCAAAGGCAATCCGGTAACCGATCAGGAAATGGCCGTTTCCAGAGCCACTTCCATCATGTTTGTGAAGGTTTTCTGCCTCTCTTCGGTAGTGGTGACTTCATGGCTTATCAGGCTATCCGAAATGGTGGTAATGCAGAGGGCTTCCCGGCCGTATTTGGCCGCCAGGGTATAGAGTTCGGCGCATTCCATTTCCAGGGCAAGGCAGCCGTAACGGGCCCAGAGTTTCCACTCTTCAGGATCTTCTGTATAAAACATGTCCGAGGACACCAGAGAACCCACCCAGGGCTTCCAGCCTTTGGCAACTGCCGTATCGTAGGCAGTTTTGAGGAGGCTGAATGTGGCTGTAGGCGCGAAATTTCTCCCCCCAAAGCGGATCTTGCTGGATCCCGAGTCGGTACAGGCCGACATAGCGATAACCATGTCCCGAATCTTCACTTCCTTTTGAATGGAACCGGCTGTTCCGATTCGAATCGCCCGTTTGACCCCATAATCTCTAAAAAGTTCGTTTACATAGATTGAAATTGAAGGAATTCCCATACCGGTACCCTGAACGGACACCTTTTTACCCTTGTAAGTCCCTGTATAGCCTAAAATATTCCTTACATCAGTATAGAGAACTGCTTTTTCAAGAAAATTTTCCGCTACATGTTTGGCCCTCAGGGGGTCTCCCGGTAATAGTATCGCCTCGGCGATTTCTCCTTCTTTTGCAGCAATATGGATAGACATAAACACTCCTTCCTGAAACAGGTGTCATAAATAGTGTCTGTCCGCAAAGTAACCGGATGTGCGGACAGATACTAAATATAACAGAATCAGGAACTTTTTGCAAAATCCGCCTCCCATGATTCATGTCTACTCTACAATTCCGGCAGTATCCTGTCCCACACCGTATAGAGTATGGGCTTCATGTTCTCTTCATTTGAGGTGACGGCAACCACCGCATCCTGCAGGGGCAATATCACTATATACTGACCATCCTTGCCGTCGGCCCGGTACGCTCCGTGCCTGCATGGCCAGAAACAGTACCCGTACCCAAGATCGTAATCCGGTTCCGTACTGGTAAAACGGGTGGGGATATGGGGCCGTCCGGCGGCATCGATCCATGCGGGCCTTACAAGCTGCTTCCCCTTCCATTCCCCCCGCTGAAGGAGAAACTGCCCGAATAGCGCCAGGTCTTCAATGGAGACTTCAAGCCCCGTAGCGGCAATACTGCAGCCGTCGGCGCTCTCCTGCCAGAAGGGATCGGCAATGCCCAGGGGGCGGAAGAGTTTATCCAGAAGATAGTCCCGTACCGTTTTACCCGTAACGGCAGTAAGCATGGCCCCCGCAAGAAAGGTAGAACCATTGTCATACATGAAATTCGTACCCGGCTCCCAGACGAGTTCCTGGTTGAGGGCTTCCGCAACGGACTGGGGCCGGGAAAATTCCCCGTGCCCCCGGCTCATGGTAAGACAATGTTCCAGGGTAAGGGAGGCGATGCGGCCCCGGGGCTTCGCCGCCAAACCCGGCAGTTTTTCCGTCACCCTGTCGCCAAGGGAGAGCTTCCCCTCCCCTATTGCCATGCCCACCGCGATGGAGGTAAAACTCTTGCTCACGGAAAACACGTTTTTCGGCTTTACGGGAATCCAGTGGTAGGAGGCGATTTTTTTGCCGTGCTGCAGGACTATTACCCCCTCACAGCTGAGTTTTTGTTTTTCGATTTGCTGTACAAAAAGTTCAATGTTCATGGCGTCTCCTTTAACATGCTTCGCATACCTTTAGAGCAGCGCTCCGCTATTCTATCCAGCCTTTTAGTTTTTCGTGGGCAGCTTTCAGTTCCTTCACAATTTCTATGTGCTGGGGACACTTCTTCTCGCAGGCCTTACACTCCACGCAGAGGGAAGCGTCCTGCCTGCCCCGTGTCTGAAACATATAGGAACGGCGGGCGGGCTCGAAGGTACCGAACATGACGCCATCGTTGTACTTGCCGAATACCTGGGGAATGTTCACGCCCTGGGGACAGGGCAGACAGTATTCGCAGCCCGTGCAGGGTATGGACCTGAGGCTTTCGTACTGTGTGCGGACTTTGGCGAGGATAGCCTTCTCCTCTTCCGAAAGACAGCCTGCAACCATGTCCGGCTTGCTGAAAATTTCGATGTCTTCCTTCAACTGCTCCATGGTACTCACGCCGGAAAGGATCGTGCTTACTTCGCTGTAATTTACCAGATGGCGGAAGGCCCACTCCACGGCGCTTCGCTTCACCTTGCAGCCGTCGTAGATTGCCTTGACCTGAGGCGGCGGGGAAGCGAGGTTTCCGCCCCGAATAGGCTCCATGATCACCAGCGCGCAGCCTTTCCTGCCCGCGTGGCGGATCCCCTCTTCCGTAGCCTCCCGCTCCACATCGACAAAATTCTGCTGAATCTGGCACATACCCCAGTCGTAGAAGTCCAGCACTTCCCTGAAGCAGTCATAGCCGCCGTGATAACTAAAGGCGATGGCTCTGATAAGGCCTTCGGAGCGGAATTTTTCGTATTCTTCGATGATTTTATTTTTTTTGACATCTTCCCAACAGTATGCCCCGATGTTGTGGATCAGATACACATCAATATAGCTTGTACGGAGCTTTTTAAGCGTTGCCTCCAGGTTGCGCCGGGCATTGTCGAGGATATTTTTCCCGGCGCCCGTCTTCAGATCCGCCATGGTTCCGAAAGGCTGCTTGGTGGCGATCTTTACCTTCTCCCGGCGCCCTCCCTCCAGAGCCTCGCCAAGCACTTCCTCGCTGGTCAAATTGTGGTAGCCGTAGGCGGTATCGAAATAGTTCACCCCGTGATCTGCGGCATAACGGATCATTTCATACGCCTTTTCGCGGTCTACCTCGGCATGATCCCCCTTGACGATACGGGGGAGCCTCATGCAGCCCATACCGAAAAGGGAGACCTCGTATCCCAGGCTGCCGTAACTGCGGTATTGCATCTTTCACCTCACTTTTAAAAGAGTATTTTGAGCCTGTCCCAAGACCTCAGGTCAATTTCGGAACAGACTCTTTAATAAGGATAGTAAATGTTAACGTTAGGTTTAAGTCAAGAATTAAATATAGAGGAAATGTACCGGCTGGTACTGATTCATGTCCCTTCTGCGGATATTCCCCTGATCGCAGAGAAACTGGGGAATGCAGGCTTCAGGGAACTATGGGCCCGGATGGAATGAAAGGATTGTAGAACCGGCTCCCGTCCCTGAAGGTAAACCACATTCCCAGCACAAACAGTAAAATACCGGCGGAGAGGGCTATTGCGTCGGCCTTGCCGAAGGGCCTTGAAGAATACCAGCTTCTTTTTTTATGTTTACCAAAACCCCGCAGTTCCATCGCATTACTGATACTGTCTATCCTTTCCAAAGAAGAAAAAATAAGAGGCAGCAGTATCGCTGCGATACCCTTTATCCGTTTGAACAGAGGCGCCTTGCGGGAAAGCTCTATGCCCCGGGCCTGCTGGGCCTGGGAGATGGCGGTGTAGTCCCGCTGTACATCGGGAATGTAACGCAGGGTAAGACTTACCGTATAGGCGATGTAGTAATGCACTCCGATACGGTTGAGGGAAGCCGCAAATTCGCTGGGATGGGTAGTTACAATGAGGAGAATCGCAGCGGGTACCAGTTGGCAGTATTTTAAAAAGATGTTGAATTCGTAGAAAAGCTGTTCTTTGGTAAGGGTGAAACGCCCGAAGCCTTCCGCAAGAAGATGCCGGCTGCCGTAGATCTTTACCCCTTCTTCGGGAGAAAAAATGTAGACCGCAAGCAGATTGGCGGCCATAAAGATGATGAGCATTTTGAAAATAAAAGAAATATCCCTTAATTTGATCCCTGAAATGATAAAGAGAAAGATTCCAAGTCCCGAAGAGAGCAGCATGACTCTTGTGTCATAACCTGTCATCGCGAGGACGGACCAGAGCAGGAAGATGATAAATTTTACGGCTCCTGTTACCCTGTGTACCGGGGAAACCCGTTCCAGATAACTCAGCATGAAGCGGCTCATTGCCTGTACCTCTTTTCCCTGTCCAGGGAAATAAAGCGGTTTATGAAACCCTGATACTCCGTAATGCCGGCCCGGAGCGCCAAATCGTAGAGGCTTGTCCGTTTGAGGCTGGCCTTTTCAATAATACTGTCATCGGTAAGAACCGCAGAAGGACTGTCAATGGCAAGGATCCTGCCTTCGGAAAGCACCACCGCCTGATCGGCATATTCGAGCATCAGGTGCATGTCGTGGGTGATTAGGAGGAGGCTTATGCCCTTGTCCCGGTTAAGCCTGAAAAGAAAATCCATTATTTCCCGGTAGTGCCTTAGATCCTGTCCTGCCGTGGGTTCGTCCAGAATGAGGAGAGAAGGCCCCAGGCTGAGGATCGATGCGATGGTAAGCCGTTTCTTCATGCCGAAGCTCAGGGCGCCTACCGGCCAGTTCCGGTAGGGATAAAGGCCGCAGATACGGAAACTTTCGTAAACCTTTTCCCGAATTTCGTTTTCCTCATGAAGCTTCGTTTCGTGTCCGGAATTTTTACGGCTGGCAAGCTCCCTGTTGCGGAGACCCAGCGCCGCCTCATCGTAGATCAGGGGGAAGGAGATCATGTGGTTGGGATTCTGCATCACAAAGCCGATCTTTTCGGCCCGTTCACGGATGGAAAGATCTGCAATGTCCTTGCCCTCATAGAGGATTGAGCCGCTTGCGGGTTTGTAGAAACCGCAGATCAGGGCGGCCATGGTGGATTTTCCGGCTCCGTTCTTACCGACTAAAGCCGTGATGGAACTTTTCGGAATGGAAAAGGAAATGTTCTCCAGTGTGCCGTGCCTCTTTGAAGCGCCCCCGGCGGATATATGCGTCCCTTCGGGCCGCGGGCGCAAGGAACCTGGTTGTGCATCGTAACAGAAATTCAGATCCCGTATTTCCAGAATTGCTCCGTCACGGCAGGACTCGCCGGCCCTTTCCCCCGCCGCGGCCCAGGCCCGCAGTTTTTCCGCGTCAAAGACAACAGTCTCAACATGTTCCGGCCTGATGCCTGCATGTATACTGCAGCCTGTAAAGCGGAGGGCGGAAAGATACAGGGGCTCCCGGATACCCGTTTTACCCAGAAGATCCGATGACAGCATATCTTCAGGACTTAGATCCGCGATGATGCGCCCCTCGTCTATGAGAATGATCCGGTCTACGGGACGATGCAGCACATCCTCAAGCCGGTGTTCGATGATGATTACCGTTTTCCCCTGTTCCCTGTTAAGCATGTCTATGGTTTCTATGGACTGCTTTCCCGTTGCGGGATCCAGATTCGCAAGAGGCTCATCAAAGAGGAGAATTTCAACATCGTCCGTCAATACTCCTGCCATGGAGACCCGCTGCTTCTGGCCTCCCGAAAGTTCCTGGGGCGCTTTGGTAAGGGCTTCTTCAAATTGAACAAGTTCCGCCGCCTCTTTCACCCGGCGGCGCATCTCCGCTACAGGAACCATGTCATTTTCCGCGGCAAAGGCAATGTCTTCCCCGGCACTCTGACCGACAAACTGATCGTCGGTATCCTGCAGCACCGTTCCTGCTTTTTTTGAGATGCCGAAGATCCCCAGCCCGGCCGCATCTTCCCCGAGAATCGACAGCGATCCTGTCATCTTACCGGGAAAGGCATTGGGGATGAGACCGTTAATACAGTGGGCCAGGGTTGACTTCCCGGAACCGGAAGGCCCCAGGATGAGAATCTTCTCCCCCCTGTTGACGCTCAAGTTAATGCCCGTAAGGCTCGGCGCAACCTGGGAACGGTACCGGAAGGAGAAGTCTTTGAAGACCAAAGCTGGAATGGACAAGGTAAATATTTATATTATATTCACTATCCACTAACCATTGACAAATGCAGAAAACAAAGCCCCTGCCAAAACAACAATAACTATAATGGCTATGATTGTAATTACGGTTGCGATAATACCAAGTACCATGCCGGCAGTTGCCATTCCACTAGGTTGACCAGTTTTGATGGCATTTTTCCGGTCAATAGCACCAAGGATAATTGCCAGGATTGATAATAACCCGGTAAAATACTGGACAGTAGGTATGGCTCCGCCGCAGATACCCAGTATGCCGAAAATAAGGGCGAGGATCGCCATGCCTGAATTTCCTTTTGTTGCTCCCGCAGTATTTGTTGTATTTACGACCGGGCTGTCAGATGTTTCTACCTGTAAACTTCCTGCCTTGGTTCTGGTTCTGGAATACCCAACGGCAAGGATCGTGCCGAGGATCAGTACCACCAGGGAATTGAGCCCCGCGGCAGTCAGGCCCTGAATGTACACCTTGTCCGCCGGCTCCTGATAGATAAGGATATCCAGGGTGGGAGCTACGCCGACCCACGCGATAAGGTTCGCCGCAATCTGGACAATGTTGAAGAAGACGGCGCTCTTGACGCCGAATTTTCCTTCCTCAATTCCATAGCGTGTCCAGAAGATACCCGCCAGAAGGCCGAATATTGCGTCGGCAATGACCCAACTCCACCAGACCCCGCCCCAGGTAAGGTCTGTCAGGGCGTGCCCGATAAAGGCGATGAGAAGCCCTGCAAGCGGCCCAAAGACCGCTCCGAAGAAGACTACGATGGCGGAGGAAAGGTTGAGGTTGGTATTGGGAACCCCGGAAGGAATTGCCACAAAACGCATCAACACAAACATGATCGCCGCCCCGATTCCGACAGCAACCACCGTCCTGACCGATAGAAGTTTCTTTTCCATTTTAGTTTACTCCTTGTCTACAAGATTATGCTTCCAGTATACTTTATTGCGGAAAAAAAGTATATAATGGTTTTATGGAAAGCGGAAACACCGCCGAAGAAATCCGTCTTCGCGGCTCTTTCAGGTTCATACGCAGTGTTAAATACCGCATGATTTTTGCCTTTTCCCTGCTTTTTATCGGCGCCATGACGATAGTTCAGGCTGCTAACTATTATCAATTTATCAATGTGATTGAGCATAGTCATATTGGGGCCCTGGTTAATTCCCTTCAGATTGGAATCGGCAGTATCGAAACCCAGTTTCTTGATGCCGAAAGCTTCGGTATCAGTATCATGGCAGAGGATCTCATTCAGCAGGCTCTCACGGATATGCCGGATAAAAGCAGTTTTGAATATGATATTATGCTTCGCAGGCTTTCGGAGCGTTTTCAAAATCATATACGTGCCAAGACCAGTATTCATAAAGAGTATCTGATTAACATGGCCGGTGAAGTATTAGATACGGTATTGA
>JAIRXN010000027.1 GCA_031268245.1 Treponema sp.
ATAGTTTGAATGAAAGGGAAGAGAAACCTTTATGAAAAGGGAGGGAAAATGAAGGGCGCTCTATTCCGTTCGTGTTGGTTCGTGTCGTTCGTGGCAAATTTCTTCAGTAAAAGTCAAACTGCTGGTATAAGACAGAACACTAAGAGCCTGTCTATAATGTAGACACATTATGGACAGACTCTAACTAATAAATCGGGACCTTCAGGCCGAAACGGATCTGGGGAGCTTCGAAATAGAGGAAATCCGCCATCTTCTTCTGGGCATAACCGGAATCTTCAAAACCCTTGGAAGCCGATTCCTTGTAGTCCTGCCCCAGCACGTAGAGGCCGAAACCAATGTCCCCGAAGAGCCTGAAATGGGGATCTATCTCCCATTCATACCCTACCGCAGGACTGAGACCGAAAGGACTGAAACTGTCGAAGCCGCCGTTTTCGGCATCAAGGCGGAACGATACAAGACAGCGGAGGTAGGGCTTGGGGATTCCCGGTTCATTCATGCGGAAACGGTACCCTATACCGGCACGGGGTTCCAGCAGGGAAAGGGTGTTAAAGCTGGTTCTCAGCGGCGTATCGTCATCCGTCAGGGCAAGGCCAATTATCTGCTGCCCCAGTCCCAGGCTGAAAAACCAGCCGTAGGATTTAAGGGCAAATGAAACATCCAGTTCGGGGATACGGGCCTGTAACAGGGTCAAATCTATCGAAAAGTGATTGAAACGTTGTTGGGGCAGCGTCAGAACTCTCCGATCCCGGTCGGCAAAGAAAGTACCTTTCCGTACCGCATAGTTCCAGTGGGTCATCTCCCAGTCGTAGGTGGCCGGCATGGGCACGTAGAGGCTCATCTGTCCCGAGGGGGGAATGGTCAGAACGCTTGAGGTAATTCCGGTAATGAGGGCGCCGGGGGGGCCGGAAATCAACAGTTCGGGCCGGATTATGGGTTTGATAAATTCTTCCAGATCGTTTGCCAGAGGTATCCAGTAATAGGCGAGGAGATCCGCCTCGGTGGGGATACTTTCATCAATAACATTCTCCACCGTATGGAAGGGGTTAAAAGAGTCGCGAATCGTGTAACGGGCCCGGGCATGAGGATTGACCGCATCGATCTCTCCATCCAGAAGAATATCTACGGTAACAAAGTAACCTTCCCTGGCGGCCTCCGCCTGTAGACCTGCGTCATCATCCGCATAATAAGCGGAAAGGGGCCGCACTCCGGCTGTATTGGAGACATTTCCCAGCATACAACGGATCGAATAATCCCAGTAGTCCCTGTCGGGGAAGGGGCCTGCGTATTCATCCCATATATAAACACCCGCTTCGGTGGCAAGAAAATAAAAATCTTCGTCAATCCTGAAACGGTAGAGCACGTCAAGGCTTCCCGGCAAGATCTCAGTTTCCGTGTAACCGCTCTGGGCGCTTAACGCAAGCGGAAAGATAAGGGCTGCGCTAAAACCCAAGAGGAAAACCATACGGCGAAGCTTCCGGCGGCCGCGGGCCCGGTTGAGGTTCAAGAGAGGGGCTTTTACCATTTCATCATCACTCCAATCGAAGTATAAAAATCATCCTTCCCAAGCTTTGCCTTCTCAAAAGCGTCCCGCCCGTAACTCAGCGCGGAAGGAGCGCGGAGGGAGCCTGTAATGGCCCACTGGGGGAAATGGTATTCCAGGCCCAGCCGGATTGGATCCGCCTGAAAATTGGATTCTTTGTCCGAGAAGAGGAGAGCAATACCGCTGCCGAGAAGGAAACGGAAACGCCAGGTATTCCCGGGCTGGAGATACAATCCTCCTCCCAGGCGCAATTCCTGGTGCAGGGCGTCCTTGCCTCCGGAAAGAACGCTGTTGTCACGCCAGAATTCCCAGTCGGCTTGCAGGAAAAACCTGTCCGGCGCAAGGTGAAAACGGTATTCAAGATCCGCCGCATAGTTATCCATGCCCCGGAAAGAAGAATTCAAACCCAGGGAGTGCCTGGTACGTTTCTGGAGGCTCTTCAATCCTTTTTCCTCTGCGGTAATTCCGTTGGGCAGAAAGAATACTTCGGACCAGAAGCCTTTCTTGACCGCAGTCCCGGTAATTTTCCTGTTTTGGGGAAAGAGAACCAGTTCCCCTTCCAGGGCCCCATGTTCTATTTTCCCCGCACTCTTTCCGGTTTCGTCCCCGTACAATATCTCCATCCCTTCCTGGTAGGATCTGTACTTCTGCCCCTCCCCGGATGCGGCAATGCCGTCAAAACGGAGAACCGCTTCCGATTTGCGCCAGGAATTTGACAGCCTGTAGAGGGAGGCGTCGATCACGGCGGGAGCGGACACTCCGGCTATCAGGGCTACGGAAAAAGAATCCGTGGCGCGTACCTCATTGTGGGCTAAACTGTACAGATCGTAGCGCCAGAAGAGCCGGTCATCCCGGAAGAGCGTGGAAAGCGCCAGGGCGTATTGAGTACCCGTTCCAACGCAGGCGTCAAACAGCTTTGCCTTATCGATTTTTATCGAATTCTCCGCCGCTTCCAGGGGAAGCTTCCGGGCATACTGTAGGTTCAAGGTTCCCAGCATCAAAATAGCCGCATCTTCGGTGTAATTTATGGCATTGATTATATCTTCTTCATCTCCGTCGTAACCCTGGCGGCTCAACAGAAAGACAAGGGAAGTATCTAAGGTTTCCTCTTCCTGGGCCCCGGTGTAAACCGGAAAAACAGGGAGAAACATCAACACAGAAACTACCGGGATGAGAAGGGAAAATAATTTTTGAAGGAGTTTGGTTTTCATCTTATTTTTCGGTCATTACCTCTACGCCGTCCCAGCTTTCCGGAGGCGGATTTTTGCTATAGATACGGCAGCGTTCCCTGAAACGCAGGGCCGCCGGATCATCGGGCAGCAGGGCGAGAATCTTGTCGAATAAGCCGAGACTCTCCTTGAAATTCCGCCTGTAGTAGAGATCCGCTCCTTCGGCATGGAATTTCCAGGCTTCTTTCTCCTGGGGAGAAGGCTTGAGCCGGGTGGTGTAGATGAACACTCCCGTCTTTTTACCCTTCACCGCAACCCGGTCTATTACCCGGCAGGCAAGTTCGTTTTTAATCCTTTCCGCTACCATTTCGCTGAATAGAATCGGTTCATGGTACATTTTGGTAAGCCCTTCCAGCCGGGAAGCAAGGTTAACCGCATCCCCGATAACCGTATAATTCATCTTCTTGTCGCAGCCGATATTCCCTACGGTTACCTGGCCAAAGTTGATCCCGACGCCGATGCGGAATTCCGGCGCTCTGAGTTCCCTCTGTATACGGTTAAACTCTTCAAGGCCGTCCGTCATTTCAAGGCCGGTCATGACGGCGGAGAGGGCGTCGTTTTCGCCAAAAACCGGAGCGCCGAACATCGCCATGATGGCGTCCCCGATGTATTTGTCCACTACCCCGTTCCGGTTGACGATAATATCGACCATGATGGAAAAATAGCGGTTAAGGGAATTGACCAGTTCGTCCGGGGCCATGCCTTCCGAAATGGTGGTAAAACTGCGGATATCGGAAAAGAGAATGGCAATATCCCTGTTGTTTCCCACCAGCATCTTTTCGGGGTTAATAAAGACTTCGTCGATTACATCCTTGGGTACATAAAGCTGGAAAATATTGCGGATCTTGTTTTCCCGTTTCCGGGCCGAAGCCGCATCGAATGCATACTGGCGGATCTGCGCGTATGCCCCGGATATGGTCTTGAGCATACTGTTGAAGGTATGGGAAAGCTGGCCGATCTCATCATTATAATAGACAGGCGCTTCTTCGTTCATATTGTTTGTCTTGATGACCCGCCGCATCGTATTGACAAGACCTTCCAGGGGCCGGGAAAGGTAGGAAGCCATGAGAAGGATAAGGAGAACGCCCGCCAGAATCGCCGCCAGAAGAATGATAAGCGAGGCATTGAATATCGTTTCTACCCGGCCGTAGAAAACGTCCTGTCTTTCTGAAGCAAAGACCTGCCAGCCGAACAGCAGCAGGGGACTGGTATAGGCTACCCGTTTTTCCCCGCCCGCCGTTATGGAAATAAATTCACTGCGGCTTTCATCATAATAGATTTTCAGGGCTTTGCGGTCCGCCTCCGTAAGAGTTACGGCCCCGGCGGTCATGACCACTTCCCCGCTGCGATCCAGGGCAAACACCGCCTCGGTTTCGCTGCGGAGCAGGATCATGGCATAGGTTTCCACCGCGGACATGGCGGCCTTTTCCATGGCCGGAATTCCAACCACGTTGTTTTCCACAAGGAGGTTCCACTGGGAGTCGGCAAAGATCCCAAGCTGTTCCGAGCGGTAGGTAAGGGACTCCACCGCCAGGCGGTTCACGGAAGAGGCCGCCAGGAAGTAGGACGCAAAACCTACCAGAGCCACGGAGGCAACCAGCAGGGGGAGAACGACTATCAGTATCTTTGCTTTTATCTTCATAATATTCCCTTAGAAACGGCAGCCTTTCGTTAGAAACGGCATCCCATCCTCATACCGATTCCCCAAATAAAGGGATACCCCGTTTTAAGGTAGGGTTCCGCATAGTAATCGCCGTCATGGAAGGGGAAACGGAAACCCCCGCTTACTCCTCCAAGAAAACGGGGTAAAAAATCACCGTCTTTTTCTATGGCAAAGCTCATCCCCAGGTCTCCCTGGACAAAGAAGCCTCCGCCGGGGAAACCCGGATTATAGAAGTACCAGCGGGCCAGAATTTCGGGATCAATGGTGGTAGAGACGGAAAAGTCATCGCTGACGGTGAGGGCGGCCCCGGCGACTATGTACTTGAAATGATCAAAATCCACCATGAGAGTGCGGCCGAACGCAAGGCCGTATTCGGTGTTCATGTTCCCTTCCAGGCCGATACCAAGGCGGAACTTATTTTCTTCAGCCTGTAAAGCCAAAAGGCCCACAAAAAGAAACAGGATCAGGAATACGATCCCTCTATGCGGCGCGGTGCGTACCATTTTTCTGCTCCGGTAAAAACAATCTGTCTTCCGGGCCCGGTTCCAGACCTGAGTCTTGAAACAACCCGTTCAAAATATCCTTATTATTACACGCCGTTAAAAAAAATGCAAGTACGGGCTTCTGATCCTGTCTATCGCAGGGGCGTGATCCTGTCTATCTCACCGGCATGATCCAGGCTGTCTTACGGGCATGATCCAGGCCGGATCAGGTGAGCGATCTAACTTTGGGCGGTAAGCTCGATGTCTGACGTTACGGTGCGGAGCTCTTTGAGGAGGGTTCCGCTGTTCCGGGCGGAGGACTGGGTGATTACTTCCACAAAGTAGGTGTAGCCCGCGGTTAAGCTCTGGGGGACGAGGACTTTGAGGAGGTGGGGTTCGTTGACCGCTATGGCTTTGGCCGGGTAGCGCTGGCCGTTGGGGCCGTTGAAGAATACCCCCGCTTCGTCCTTGTGTTCGTCGTCGGCTTCCACCTTGAGGCCGTAGCCGCGGATGGCCAGGATGTTGTCCAGCGTTACCGTCTGGTCCACCAGGCCCGTCGCTTCGTCGGTGATTTCGCCGATGACCCCTTCGGCGGTGTCCATGCCGTCAATATCAACCTTGACCCGTTCCTTGATGTACTCGCGCAGACGCAGGGCGGTCTGGAGCCGGGCTTC
>JAIRXN010000045.1 GCA_031268245.1 Treponema sp.
AATTATATTTTTCGTATATTCAATGATTGTGTCTTCGGATTTTGTTACTCTACTGGTCTCTATGGCGATCTCATTTTTATGAAGCTTTAAGTACTTCATCTGTTCTTTATTGATGATAGAAGTCCTGATGGTTTCTACCGCTCCGGTCGGTTTTTTCCCAAGATTTTCCAGCGTGCAGTATAATCCATCATTTACGATCATATCCTCAGTTATTTCAGGGACTAACTTTTTTGGAAGATATGTATACTCAATTGTGTAGGGTACATCGGCTGCGTAAAACAGCCTGATAAGTTCAATTATAGTTTCGCCGATGCCGATGTTCAACTCTTTCGCGATATGCTCCGGGCTTTCCCTTTCTTTAAAATTTAATATTTTTATGTAATGCTTGATGCCCTGCTCAATGAACCTTTCGCGTAGAGTGAAGAGTTTTTTCATATGCTGTTCGATAGGTTTAATCTTGACGAAAGTACCGCTGCCCTGCCGCCGGATCAAATGACCTTCCATCTCAAGGTTTTTAAGAGCCTCCCGCACTGTGGTTCTGCTGATACCGTAGAGCGTACAGAGGTCTCGTTCCGTGGGCAGCCTCTGTCCGTTTTTGAGTTCACCGCTTTTTATTTGTTTCAGAAGCTCGTTGTAAAAAACCTGATAGAGTTTTTGATTCTCCATATAGCCTGCTTTTTAAAACTTAGCATAAAGACGGTATGATTTACAAGGGATCTAAGATGCTTCATCAGGGCATAGAACCGCATTCTTTTGCGTCCGCACGAAGACGGCAAAGGCGATATAAAGCGGGATACCGCTGGCAAACCAGGAGAGGGGGTTCACCAGGCATATCCCGGTAAAACCGTAAGCGGGGATCAGCACAAGGGCGGAAAGTATGCTCATGGCGGTTTCCATGATGCCGCAGAGAACCGGCGCCCGCTTGCGGCCCAGGCCCTGAAGGCCGGAACGACAGACAAGCATGATGCCGAGAATAAAAACTGTATTGCCTGTGTATTGTATGTAACGGCGGGCCATGGCAAGGGCTTCGGCATTACCCTTAAGAAAGAGGCCTGCAAACTGATTCCCCGCGAAGCGGTTTAGAAGCGCCATAAAAATTCCCAGAATGATAACGATGAGGCAGCTTTGGCGGATACCCCTGTAAACCCTGTCCATTTTTTTGGCGCCGTAGTTCTGGGCGGTGTAGGTGGTCATGGCTCTTGCAATGGCAAAGAAGGGCATCATATTGACGGCCCTGATCCGCTGGGCTGCGGACACTGCAGCGATGGTCAGCGCCCCCAGGCTGTTCATCGCGGCCTGTACCAGGAGGTTTCCCACTTCCACGATTGACCGCTGGAGAGCCATGGCTATTCCCAGGGAGAGGTGTGTCCCCAACTCGGATCGGCTTTGCAGCCATTCTCCCCGGCGGGGAAATAGATGCGGATAGCGTTTGATGATGAAACGGACAATGAGTATTGCCGATATCAACTGTGAAAAAACCGTGGCTGCGGCCGCGCCCGGCACTCCCCAGCGGAAAATGACGATACAGACTATATCAAGGATGATGTTGAGAATTGTTCCGATGATAAGAAAAACAAGCGGAGAAAAACTGTCGCCTGCCGCATGGATAATAGATGCAAGCATGTTGTAGCAGATGGTTACCATGAGTCCTGCCACGATGATGATCACATAGCTCGAAGCATTATCCAGAATTTCCACAGGAGTCTGCATCGTAACAAGAAGAGGGCGGACAAAAGGAATAACGAGGGCCGTAATGGCAATGCCCGCCGCCAAACAGAGGCAGAGGCTTGCGGCAATGCTGCGCCGTATTCCTTCCTCATCTCCGGCGCCGAAACGCTGGGCGGTGATCACGGAAAAGCCGCCGGTCAGTCCGAAAACAAAGCCGAAGACAAATTGCACGATTCCAGCTCCGGCCCCCGCCGCGGCCAGCGCGTTGATCCCCAGTAATCTCCCCAGAAAAAAAGTATCCGCAATGGTGTAGAAAATCTGGAAAAAATCACCTGCCAGAAGGGGCAGGGAAAAACGAACAATACGCCGCCAGGGACTCCCGACGGTCAAAAGCTGCGGGGCATTCTCCGCAGACATCGTGAAATTAAATTTTTTCTTCATAAGGTTTGAGTACTATTTGTTTGTATGTAAACCGGGTAATGAGTGGACCCTGCACGTGAACCGTCAAATTAACCTGGCCTGCCTGAGGCCCTGTCAGGCAGCTTTAGGCGCCGGCCTTTTCTCCGGTAAAATCCCAGGGTTCGTAGATCTTCGGCACATCGCCGAGAAGCCGTTTGGTATACTCCGACGTGGGGTGAAGTATAGCCTCATCCGCGCTGCCCTGCTCCACGATGACGCCTTTTTCCATGATGTAGACAGAATCGCTGATATAGTAGGCCAGCCCTATATCATGGGTGATGAACACAATGGTCATGTTAATTTCATCCCGAAGCTTGAGGAGCATATCGAGGATCGTGGCCCTGGAACATGCGTCGATCATCGAAGTCGGCTCGTCGGCAATGAGCAGCTTGGGATGCAGCATGAAAATTCTGGCGATCATGAGCCGCTGCATCTGGCCCCCGGAAAGTTCAAAGGGATACTTGTTGGAGAGTTCCTCGAATTTAAGGTTGACGAATTTACAGGCCTCCCGCATCTTTTCAAATTTTTCATCCTTCCCCAGGTCATTGAGCCCCTGGAGACGTCCGCTTTGCAAGCGGATGCAGTCCAGAAGCACCGAATCCACCTTGTGAAAGATGTTGTAGGTGGAAAAGGGATCCTGGAATATGGCCTGGATGGTCTGCCAGTACTGCCTGCGTTTGCTGTAGTTTGAAATATCCCTGGGCTTCCCTTCAAATATGATCTCCCCGGAAGTCGGCTTGAGCAGTCCCAGAACCATTTTTGCCACCGTGGTTTTACCGCTGCCGCTTTCCCCGACAATGGAGATGATCTCGCCCCGGTGGAATTCAAAATCCACATCCCGCACGGCGATGGTCTTGTTATCCCCATAGCCGAATTCCCGGCGCAGGGCCCGGGCGCTTAAAAAAACTTCGCCGTTTCTTTTCGTGGTATCCGGATTATTCATGCCGCCCTCCTGTTTGTTTTACACCGGCTATCTCTTCGTCTACAAAGGTATTGGAGACAAGGGGAAATTTTTTGACCCGTTCTTCATCCTCCCTGTAGAGATCCCGCAGCCTGGTCTCGTCAATCCGGCAGCGGTAGGAACGGCCCGGCCCGGCATCTTGTTCCCCCAGGGACTCCTTAAAACATTCCTCCCCGGCGTAGCGGCAGCGCTCGGCAAAGCGGCAGCCCTCAGGCCGGTGCTTGAGGTTGGGCGGCGTACCGGGGATGGCCATGAGCACGTGGCCCCGGGTACCCTCTTCCGGCACAATAATCGAATTCATCAAACCCTTGGAGTAGGGCATGATGGGATCAAAGACCATCTCACGGGCCGAGCCCCGTTCCACGATTTCCCCCGCGTACATCACCATAATATCATCGGTAACATTGAAGAGCAGGGGAAGCTCGTGAGTAATAAAGAGCATGGACCGGACAAAGCCCTTCTCCATCAGATCGTGGAGAAGTTTGATGACGATCTTCTGGGAGGACACGTCCAGGGCCGAGGATGGTTCGTCGGCGATGAGGATCTTGGGATTGAGGATCGTGGATATGGCGATGATGGTTCGCTGCTTCATCCCTCCGGAGAGCTCCACCGCGTACTGGTTCAGCACCTTTTCTGGCAGGTTGAGTACCTCAAAGCGGCGCCGGGCCAGATCGTACATGTCCTTTTTGGAGAGGCTCGAACCGTGGGCAAGGAGTACATCTTCGATAAACCGCATGATCTTCCGGGTGGGGTTCAGGGCGTTCATAGCCGCCTGGGGGAT
>JAIRXN010000164.1 GCA_031268245.1 Treponema sp.
TATTGCCTTCGATATGGCGCAGGAGGATAAGATGATAGGAACCAATACCGCAGCTATTTTTGTTAACTTGACCATGTTAGTTTTCCTCTCTCTTCCTAAAAAGACCTCAAAAGCCAAGAACGAATTGAGGACCCGTATCGGTATAACGTAAAGATAATATTTGAGAATAACGATATGTTGACCGAAGTACAATACATTTCGACAAAATGTGATATAATGAAACGGTGTATATAACCGCAGTTGCCCTCTGTGCAATAGGGGCGGAAAAAATTGTTTCCAACGAGCTAAAGAAGCTGGGTTTGACGGTGACGGAAACCAGGACGGGCCGTGTCCGTTTCAGGGCAGAAGATATCCGGGGACTCTACCGGAGTCTTATCGGTCTGCGGGCGGCCGACCGGGTATTGCTGGAAGCAGGGTTCTTCCCCGCACCGGACTTTGAGGCCCTCTTTACCGGCGTAAGCGCTATCCCCTGGGAGACTTATATTCCCAAAGGCATGGGGCTTTCTGTGGTCAAAGTCCGTTCCAGGCATTCGGCCCTGGCCGCGGAGACGAGTATCCAGGCGGTAACCCACAAGGCCGCGGCGGAAAGGCTCTGCAAAGCCTGGAATGTTCAAAGGCTCCCGGAACAGGAGTCCCCTGCGGAACTGAGGGTCTATATCGAAAAAGACCGGGCTTCAATCCTCCTGGATCTCTCGGGCGACCCCCTCTTCAAACGGGGCTACCGCAGGGAGGGGGGGATTGCGCCCCTGCGGGAAACTACCGCGGCGGCGATACTGCTCCTTTCGGGCTGGAAGCGGAAGTACCCGCTCTGGGATCCCTTCTGCGGTTCGGGTACCATCCTCATTGAGGCAAGCCTCTATGCATGGGATCTTGCGCCGGGCCTGGGCCGGTCTTTCAGCCTTGAGAATCTTTTGCCTGCCGATCCTGCCGTGGAAAGAGAAGTTCGGAAGGAATTTACCGAAAAATTCACCGGTTCGGAAAAAACCCGTGCCGGACAAACGACAGTGAACGAAGGTTCCCCTCAGAAACATCTGATCCGCATCTACGGCAGCGATACCGACGGCCGGGCAGTTGAAATGGCCCAGGCCAATGTAAAACGTGCGGCATGTCTTGCAGGGCCTAAAGCCGCAAAGACAGTAACCCTGCCGAACATAAGGGTACAGTCCATGGAGGAAGCCCGTCCGCCCCAGGCAGGCGCCGAAGAAGCTTCGGGTACGGCCCGCGGCTTCATCGTTACCAATCCTCCCTATGGAAGGCGGCTGGGAGATCCCGGAGAATCGGAAAAGATATACTCAAGGATGGGAAAACTGGCGCAGCATTTTCCCGGCTGGAAATTGGCGCTAATCTGCGACCATCCGGGATTTGAATCTTTCTTCGGAAGAAAAGCGGATTCGTGCAAAGAAATTACCATTGGCGCGGTACAGTGCTATTTTTATCAGTATGAAGAACTATAAGAGGAGCTTTAATCCATGTCTATTATAGTTGAACATGACAAAAGAAGAAAAGAGATTCTCGAAAAGGCCCTTGATGTCTTTATAGACGAAGGCTTTGAAGACGCAACCTTTCAGAAGATCGCCGACCGCTGCGGCATTACCAGGACTACCCTGTATATATATTTCAAGAACAAAAAGGAAATTTTCAATTACAGCATAAAACAGCTTCTCTGTGAGGTTGAAGAGAGTATCACCGCCATCCGCAATAATGACGATCTCACATCGGCAGAAAAACTAAAAAAAGTGCTTTCCGGCATTATCGACAGGCTGGAAAAAAACCGCCGGCTTCTCTCGGTCATTCTGGATTACCTTCTCTACCTTTCCCGCAGCGACAGCGATCCTGAAACAAGAGTCCGCCGCAGAACAGTAAGGCTGCGCCACATTCTTTCAAGCATGGTCATTGAAGGTATACGGAAAGGGGAGATGGCGGAGGTAAGTGTAAAGGATGCGGTTGACATGCTCTACGGGCTTCTTGAATCGGCTATTTTCAGGCTGGTGGTGCTCAAGAGGAACTCAATTTCAGATCTGAAACAGGCTGCGAGCCTTACCGTTAACCGGCTGACCGCCGTATAAGGCGTAAACAGAAATTAATAAGGAATTCTCAAGCCTTCGAAATTCACAGGGCGGGGAGAGACTGAATTATTCCCAGCTTTACAATCCCGTTGTAAATAAACTGGACAGACAGCCCTGCCAGCAGAAGACCCATGATACGCTCTATGACAGAAACCCCGGTGTTACCCAAAACCTTGTGTATCAGACCGGAAAAACTCAGCACCACCCAGGCAACACCCAGTGTAATAATGACGCTGATAAACAGCATGAGATAAACGACAGGATTTGTATCTCCTCCGGTAAAAAGAATGATGGTTGTTATTACTCCGGGCCCTGCCAAAAGGGGAATTGCCAAAGGAAAGATCGCCAGAGACACTCCCTCCTCGGAATCCTCATTACCGGCCGTCTTGGATTTCGAAGGCCTTCCAAACAGCATCTCCATGGAAATGATGAACAGCATAATGCCGCCTGCAATAAAAAAAGCTCCCGGCTGTATACCCAGCAGAGAAAGAATCCATTTACCAAAAACAATAAAGAGAGTAAGGATAATAAATGAAACAAAAACAGCCTTGCGGATAATCAGCTTCTTCTTGTCCTGGGGAATATGTGAACTAAGGCTTAAGTAGATGGGAACAAGACCAATGGGATCGATGACCATAAAAACAGTAAAAAAAACCGGTAAAAATAATGAAA
>JAIRXN010000207.1 GCA_031268245.1 Treponema sp.
TATAGTATATGTATGGCTGGAATGCCGGAACTGAGTGAAAAAATTTCCATCCTCGCCGGGGCGGCAAAGTACGACGCTTCCTGCGCCTCTTCGGGCAGTGAGGGGCGGCACGGGGAGGCAGGAGAAGGGGGCTTTGGTTCCAGGTCCGCGGCGGGGGTTTGCCACTCCTGGACCGAGGACGGCAGGTGTGTCAGCCTGCTCAAGGTGCTCTTTTCCAATGTCTGCCGTTTTGACTGCGCGTATTGTGTAAACCGCTCTTCCGCGGATGTTAAACGCAGCAGCTTTACCGTCCGGGAACTGGTGGATCTCACAAGCGAATTCTATAAGCGCAATTATATCGAAGGGCTCTTCCTCTCTTCCGGGATCTTTTCGGATCCGGACATTGTGATGGAAAAACTCATTGAGGTTGCAAAAACCCTGCGCACCGAAGCAGGTTTCGGCGCTTATATCCATCTCAAGATAATTCCCGGCGCGGGGGAGCGCCTTATCAGGGAGGCGGGGATCTGGGCGGACAGGCTCAGCGTCAACATAGAGCTTCCTACCGATAAAAGTCTGCAGCATCTGGCGCCCCAAAAGTCAGGCAGGGTGATCCTTGGAGCCATGGGGGATTTTTCGGCCCTGCACAGCCAGTTTGAAGAAGACCGCCGCAGTATCCGTTTTTCTCCTTCCGGCAAAAATTCCACGCCCGCCTTTGCCCCGGCAGGGCAGAGTACCCAGCTTATTGTCGGGGCAAGCGCGGAGGATGATAGAACCATTATCAATCTTTCAAGCTCCCTCTACCGGAAATTCGCCCTCCGCAGGGTCTACTATTCGGCCTTTACCCCTGTCCGGAGGAGCTGCGGGGAGAGCGACTCCAGGCTTCCCGATATTACAGGCCCGCCCCTGATCCGGGAACACAGGCTCTACCAGGCGGACTGGCTGCTCCGGTTTTACCATTTTTCCGCGGGAGAAATTCTTGATGAAGATTCTGCCTTTCTTGATCCCCACATTGACCCAAAAACCGCCTGGGCTCTCAAACATCTGGACTGGTTTCCCATAGAGATCAACCGGGCTTCCTACGAGGAACTCCTCCGGGTACCCGGTATCGGTGCAAAAAGCGCCCGCAGGATCATTGAAACCCGGCGTTCCCGTTCCATAGATCTGGACGGCCTCCGCCGCCTCGGGGCCGTGATGAAACGCGCCCGTTATTTTGCCAGCGCGGGGGGCCGTTTCTTTGAACGCCCGGAAGATCCGGCCCGTATCCGCAGAATCCTTGCGGATCAGGACGGCGCAGGTCTGCAGTTGCCGCTTTTTGAATTTTAATAGAATATTCATGAATGAGTTTTTAAGACAGGTATTCTACGATGGAACTCTCGAAGGGCTTTTTTCGGTTCTGGGCAGGGCATGGGAATGCGGCAGGGCGCCCGCCGCGGTGCTTCCCCGGTACAGGCGGAACGAAGCCATGCAGGGCTCTCGCTCGGAAGGCTCCCTCTTCGAGTCCCTGACGGATGAAGTTCCTGTAGAAGAAACGGAACGCGGCGGGGAAAACGGTAACATCGGAGAGGCGCTTTTTGAACTTTCATGTACGGCCCATGACGCCTTTGTCTGCGGCTGGATGAGCGAACTGCCCATAGAGACAGAGATTATACGCTATGCCTTTGGGGTGCTCTCCGCTGCCAGGGCGGCCGATCCGTATCACTGGACAATGTCGGAGCAGGCCAGGGAAGGGGCAGAAAGAGCCTCCCGGAACCGTCTCGATCCCGATACGCGAACCGTGCTGGAAACCGCATTCAAGGTGGGACGGGAAATAGACCGGCTCAAGGGGCTCCTGCGTTTCACTCCCGGCGGCAAAGGTGTCTATACCGCCCGCTGTTCACCGGATTATTTTGTACTGCCCGCGCTGGCGGATCACTTCTGCCGCCGCTTCGCCGGGAGCCCCTGGGCCCTCATCGACGAAAAACGGCGCCTTGTCCTTCTCCGGCTTACGGGTGAAGAAGCCCGTCTTCTGCCCCTGGATGAAGCACAGGCCCGCCTTCATTCGCCTGAGTCTCCGCCTTGTTTGGCGTCCCCCCGGGACCTGCCCGGAGGCGGAGACCCGGAGACGGGCCGGGCCGGGGAAAGCGATCCCTGGGAACATCTGTGGAAGCACTACTTCAAAACCATCAACAATCCTGCACGGGAAAACCCCGGGACCCAACGCCGCTTCATGCCCCGGCGTTACTGGAAATACCTTCCCGAAAAACAGTAGGAAGGCCGTGTAACCCGGCTCCACTGTGTATTTTTTACTAAATAGAATAAGCAAACGGTTTTCTATATAGTTAGAGTCTGTCCACAAAGTCGGTTACTTTGCGGACAGACCTTGCATTTGCTCCCGTTTTGTACCAAAACGGTACGCAAAATGCCTGTTTTAAGGAAGTCTGTCTATAATGTGTCCACATTATAGACAGACTCTAGTTAACTGAGGCTGTTCCAAAACTTCAGTTTTGAAACAACCCTGATTCGATTTACATAAGTGGCGAAACGTCCGCTTTTTAGAGGAGTTATGCATGAGGTTTTTTCCCCGCAGGGGGATGTGTGTGTTCTTTCTTTTCATCCTTTCTATGGCTCTTTTCGGGCAGGAAGGGGACTCTCTGGTCATCACGCTGGAGGAGGCTGTCCGCATGGCCCTGGATACCAGCTTGAATCTGCAAAAATCCAGGCTGGATCTCTCCGATGCCGAATATTCGTCAAAGCATCTGTGGGCTCAGGTTTTTCCTTCCCTCAGCGTGGGCGGGGGCGTCAATTACGGAACCGGTCTCTTTGTCGATCCCGGTTTTAAGGCCGATGCCGCCAATTTCGGCTACAGCCTCTCCGCCGGTGTCTCACTGAGCCTCAATGCGGGGATTTCCTACCGGATGAAGGGCATCAGACTTGCCTATGAGGAGGCGCTTCTCTCCTACGATGATGCATGCAGGCAGCTTGAAATTCAGGTGGCCAAGGCTTTCTATGCTCTGATTGCGGAGCGGGAAAATGTTTCACACAAGCAGGATGCCCTGAATCTTGCGGAACGGCAGCTTGAAAAAACCAGGATCAGCTTTGAGAACGGTTTCACCGGGGAACTCAGCCTTCTCAACAGCCGTCTCGCCGTGGAGGTGGCCCGTTCCGATCTGAGCGACGCCCGTTCTTCGGTTCAGCAGAATCTTGCTTCGTTTCTCGATCTTATCGGTCTTGATCGGCAGACTGTTCATCTTGAAGGAGAAATTGAAGTAAGTCCCGTAAAGGCGGACAGCGAATTCCTCATTGCCCGGTATCTTGCCGGGCGGCCGGATATTGCGGAGAAGCGGCTTGCCCTTGAATCCGCAGAGAATACACGGAAACAGGACAGCATTGGGGACAGGGCGCCTTCCCTGAGGCTCGCCGCCGATTGGGGAGGCCGGGGAAACGGGGGAGAGGACGGCAAATTCAGCGATTCGGTGTCGGGTTCCGTATCGCTGAGTATCCCCATCAATCCCTGGATTCCGGGAACTACGGAAAACCAGGCTCTGCGCAAGACGGAAGCCGCCGTTGAAAAAGCCCGGCTGGATCTGAAAAGCGCCGAAATCAGCGCGGCGCAGGAGATTCGTACCCTGACGATGAAGCTGGAAAGTTCTCTGGAGACACTGGAGATCAACAGACTCAGGCTTGAAATTGCCCAGCGGAACCATGAATTATCGGAGCAGGGTTTTCAAAACGGTACGGTAGAGTCCCTGTCCCTGGAGGATGCCCGGAATAGTCTCAATGCGGCCCGGTATTCTCTGCTTCAGAGTGAACTTTCCTGTCTTATAACGGTGCTGGATATAGCCGCGGCGGTAAATATGGACTGGCGGGAGTTGATGCGGCATGAAGAGTAAAAATGGGGCTGCGGAAGTCTGTCCCGGGAGTGAAGAGTGAAAAAAAGGTCGGGGATCTCCATCGCGGTAACAGTCGTTATTGTTCTGCTGATTCTTCTCTTTGCAGGGCTCAGTGTCCGCATGGTTCTGGCCCGCGGGGCCGGCGGGGAAACTCTTCCTGCCGGAGGCATTCAACAGGACGCTGCCGGGGAGGAAGGACGGCCCGCGCAGGGCTCAATGCAGCGTACCCTTTCTGTGGTGAGGGTGCATGAAGTCGGTTTGGGAACCATCGAGAACAGTGTGGTGCTCAACGGGGATGTGCTGGCCCGGAATCAGGTGTCCATATACCCCGCGGTCGGGGGCAAGCTTACCGAGATCGGGCTGGGCATAGGGGACATGGTATCCAGGGGGGATGTGGTCGCCATGGTCGATCCTTCCCGTCCCGGCGAGAGTTACTCCTTAAATCCCGTCATCTCTACGGTGAACGGTACCATCCTGCAGGTAAACTACAGTGCGGGAGATACGGTAAGTACCGGAGCGGCCCTCTATGTGGTTGGGGATCTCTCCACACTGGTGGTGGAAACCTTTGTGCCGGAACGTTTTGCCAATGCCGCCCGCCTGGGGCTTTCCGCCCAGGTGGCGCTGGAGGCTCTGCCCGGCGAGGTTTTTACCACCCTTGTAGATGAACTGTCTCCGGTACTCGATCCTGCAAGCAGAACTCTCAAGATACGGCTCCGCTTTACCAGGCGGGATTCACGGATAAAGGCCGGCATGTTCGCCACGATAAGCCTTGTAACCAATACCCGATCCGGCGTGCCGGTTGTTCCCCGGCAGGCCCTGATCAGCACCTATGGCAGGTGGATCGTTTTTATTACGGATGAAGGGAACACGGCCCGCCGCCGGGAAGTGCAGCCCGGACTTGAGAATGAGGAATCGGTTGAAATTCTGGAAGGAATTGAAACCGGGGAAAAGGTTGTTGTCGCAGGTCAGAATTTTTTAAGCGATGGGGATCCTGTCAGGCTGGTTGAATGATGAGCATGCCCCAAAGCTGAAATTTTGGGACAGCCCTTGAATCTTTTTATACGGAAAACGCTGATTGGCGTCATTCAGTCGGTATTTCCCAAGGGGTAGCATTTGAACATTTCCGGTTATTCAGTCAAACATCCTGTTACTATCGTGGTACTCTACGCCCTGGCCGTCGGGGTGGCCCTTACCATGGCGCCTAACCTGGCGGTGGATCTCTATCCCTCGGCAAATCCGCCGGTGCTCTCGGTGTATGTCCGTTTCCCCGGCGCAGGGCCTGCGGATGTGGAGGCCAACGTTACCGAGAGACTGGAACGTTCACTCGCGTCTTCCAGGGGCCTGGTCAACATGACCAGCAATTCCCAGTTTGAAGCCAGCTTCATCAATCTGGAGTTTGCCTACGGCACGGACATGGACAAGGCGGTAACCGATGCCCAGACCCTGCTCAACCGTCTGGCAAACTCCCTGCCCGACGGGACGGAACCCCCCATAGTCCGCCGCTTTGACATGAGCGCCATGCCCATCATGAGGCTTGTTGTCCGGGGCAACTATCCGCCGGATCAGCTGCGTATCTTTGCCGAGGACGAGATCCAGGCCAACATCGAGCGGATCGACGGGGTTGCCTCCGCCGAAGTTACCGGCGGCACCACCCAGATAGTCAAGGTTGCCGTTTCCCTGAACCGTCTTGCCGCATTCAAGCTTACCCTGGATGATGTTACCACTGCCCTTAAAGGCCAGAGCATCCTCTCCTCCGGGGGAAATCTTAGGCGGGGAACGCGGGAATACCAGATCATGACCGAGGAACAACTTACCAGCGCGGATCAGGTAAAGCGCCTCGTGGTTAAAGTTACCAATATTCCTGCGGGGCAGGGAGGGCTCAACGTAAACCGTTCCATGGTACTCCGTCTCGAGGACATTGCCGAGGTGAGTCTTGCCTACAACGACAATGCGGCCCGCGTCTATGTGAACGGCATGAGCGGGGTCTACATTCAGGTTACCAGCGAAAGCGATTCCAACCAGGTTCAGGTAGCCGGCCGGGTTAAGGAAGCCCTGGAAGAGATCAATACGCAGCTTCCCCGCGGCATTTCCCTTGAGGTGCTTTCCGACAACACTACCATGATCAGCGCTACCCTGAATCAGGTCTACTCCAATGCCATACAGGGCGCCCTGCTTGGCATGCTGATCCTCTTCATATTCCTCCGAAACATAAAGGGAACCCTTATCATAGGATTGGCGATCCCTATTTCCATACTCCTCACGATCATGTTTATGGCGATCTTCGGCTTTACCCTCAATCTCCTTACCATGACGGGCCTCATCATGGGGCTGGGCATGACCACGGACGGCGCCATAGTAATTCTGGAGAATGTTCACACGTACCGGGAACGGGGGGCAAAGTCTGCCATTGCCGCAATTCTGGGCAGCAGGGAGATGCTCCGGGCGATCTTCACATCTTCCGCTACCACCCTCTGCGTCTTCATTCCCCTTATCATCTGGAAGAACGATCTTGAACAGATGGGACAGCTCTTCAGCGATCTGATCTTTACCGTATGTATCTCGCTGATATGTTCCCTGGTTGTGGCGGTTACCCTGGTGCCGAGCCTCTCCGGTTCGATCCTCAAGCTGAATACCCGCAGGCAGAGGCCCCTCAAGTTCGCTCCCCTGCGTTTTATTGACGACCTTATGGAAGGCTTTTTTACCAGGCTTGATTCGGCCTACAAAAAGGGGCTGGAGTACTGTCTCTCACACCGGGCCGTAGTGATACTGCTGGTACTGGCCATCCTTTGTTTTTCCCTGCTCCAGTTCCAGGGCATCGGCATGAACATGTACATGCGTACCAGAACAGACGACAATGTAACAATGAATGTGTCCATGCCGCAGGGAACCACCATCGAAACAACCGAACAGATGCTCCTCGACCTTGAGGAGATTGTTAAACAAGAAGTGCAGGGTTACATAAATCTTATCCTCACCGCCCGGCGGAGCGGAACCAATCAGGGGACTTTCCAGATTACCCTGCCCGAACCGGCTCTGCAGATCGATACCCCGGAGAGTATTCAGCAGAAACTGGCCTCCTACTTCCGGAGTCTGCCCGGAGCGCGGATTTCCTTCCGTGCGGGCCGCGGCATGGGAAACACGTCGGCAGTGGAGATTACCGTAAGCTCACGGGATTACACGGCGATCATGGAGAGTGCAAACGAGATCCTGGGGATCATAACCCGGTATCTCCCGGAGATTGAAAACGCCGCGGTGAATATTGATGAAGGGGCGCCCCAGCTCCGGGTAGAGATTGACCGGGACAGGGCCAGCGCCATGGGCGTTTCTCTTGCCGCCATCGCCGCCGAGATCCGTACCGCCATGGACGGTACTACCGCTACCACCATCACCCAGGGGGAAAGACTTGTTGATGTGGATGTGATGCTCCGGGATGAAGACCGCCGGGGGCTGCCCAACCTCGACGCCGTTTTTGTCATGAGCCGCACCGGAGACCGCATTGCCCTTTCAAATCTTGCCCGGATATCGGAAAGCCGTTCTCCCTCTTCCATCCGCCGGGAAAACCGGGATCGTGTGATCCGCATCACGGGGGATCTGCCGCCGGGAATCGCCGCAACGGACATGCAGCAGCGGCTTGAGGCGACGGTACAAGAGTACCTGGTACCCCGCGAGGGGGTAACGGTCCGTTATCTGGGGGAAGCTGCGCAGATCCGCGGCTACTACGGACGTTTCATTTTTATCATTATCGCGGCGGTATTCCTGGTCTTCGGGCTCATGGCAAGCCAGTTCGAATCCTTTGTGGATCCTCTGATCATCTTCTTTTCCATTCCGCTCCTTTTGATCGGGGTGATATGGATCTATAAACTCTCAGGTCAGGCAATGTCCATGTTCAGTGTGGTAGGTATCGTCGCTCTGGTAGGCGTGGTGGTGAATAACGGAATCGTCCTTGTGGATTATACCAACACCCTTCGCGCCCGCGGTCTTAAAGTCCGGGAGGCCTGTATCGAAGCGGGACGGAACCGCCTGCGTCCCATCCTGATGACCAGCCTCACCACTATTCTGGGCATGGTTCCCATTGCCTTCTTCCCCGGCGCCGGAGCCGATACCATTCAGCCCATCGGCAAGACCTTTGTCGGCGGACTTTCCGTTTGTTCGGTTATGACTCTCTTTGTAACTCCGGTGATGTACTCGCTCCTCAATTCCAGGCATGATAAAAAAACGAATAAAAGTACCAAGGAATGACGAGTGGCGGCTTCCGGGAACAGAATCGGCCATGAAACGGAGTTTCATACCGAAAAGATAAAGGCCGCCATAGTAGGCCTCGGGCGTATCGCCAGCCTTCTTGAGGATGACAGCCTCCGGGAAAAACCGGCAACCCATGCAGGGGCCATTGCCGCAAACCCGGACTGCCGCCTTGTTGCGGGCTGCGATAGTGATGAAGAGCGGCGGCAGCTTTTTGCCCGGCGCTGGCAGGTTCCCGTTTATGCCGGCGCAGAATCCATGCTTGCGGAACACAGACCGGAAATCCTCCATATAGCAACCCATCCGGACAGCCACCTCTTCTACTGCCGTCTTGCCGCCTCGTGCGGCGTTCCGCTTGTTGTCTGCGAGAAGCCTCTTGCGGACAGTATCAAGGCAGCCCGTTCCATTGCGGCCCTCCATCAATCCGGAAAGATCAAAATCGTAACCAACCACGAACGCCGCTATTCGGCGGACTATATCAGGATGAAGGAGATTCTCGACAGCGGCAGCCTGGGCGCTCTCCTCAGCGTAAGGGCCTGCCTCTGCTTCGGGAAGAACCGTCGTTTGGATGAGATGCTCTGGCACGACGGCACACACCTGGCCGACGCCCTCATGTTTCTAAGCGGAGGGCTTCTCAAACACGAAAAATGCTGGGGCGCCCGCCTCCGCAGTAAAACCGGAACTTCCTGGCTTGCGGGCAGCATACGCAGTACCGGCGGCGGAAACTCAAAATTTTCCGTACCTTTTGTCATTGAACTTGGGGCCGGAAGGGATCACCTCGTCTTCGAGATGGAGTTTTCCTGCGAACGGGGCAGGCTCAGGATAGGGAACGGAATTTTTGAAGTCTGGGAGAGCGGCGCAAGCCCCTATGCGGAAAAGTTCCGCTCCCTCAGGAAAACAGACGAAAGTTTCCTTGGGCCCACCGGCTACTTTGCCAACATGGCGGCCGATGCCGCAGCCTGCGTCCGGGACAGAAACCGCCGCCCCCGCTCCAGCGCCCCGGACGGCCTTGCGGCAGTAGAGTATCTCCAGTCGGTTACCGGCAGAATCTGAATTACCGTTTTTAAGCCTTGTCCGCCTATTTGAATTCTTTCCGCTTTTTTGCTATAGTAAATCTGCGGGATGTAGCCTAGTGGCTAAGGCACTTGCTTTGGGAGCAAGGAACCGGCAGTTCAAATCTGCCCATCCCGAATGAGAGGCTGTCCGCAAGGTAACCGGCTTTGTGGACAGACACGAATTAGTCTTCTTCGTCCCCCGGGGGGAACATATAGAGATCGGGAAGCTTGAAAGTTCTGTCCATGGAAAAGGATGAGCTGGAAAGGATTTCGCTCATTACCGGAACGCTGAAGCGGTGGCTGAGGGGCTCGAAGGGCGGCGCTTCAATTTTTACCGAGTATTCAAAGATCCTGCGGAGCCCCGGGGCCTCGGCGGACAGGGGAGCGGGCCAGAAGGTAAAGGTTCCGGCCGTATTGGAAACTATGTTGTAGGGGTTCTGCCAGTTTTCGTCCTTCATGGTAACCAGTCTGCCGTCCTGCCAGAGTTCCACGCCAATCCCCGACATGGGAGAAAAATTTATACCGCTAAAGAGGCGGCCTACGATAGTGGGTATGTTATAAACCGGGGTATCCGGGGCGGCGCCGGTGCCTATCCGGGCGGCGCCGGCTCCGATTCTGGGCCGCATATTGTGGTTCACCCGTTTGATGCCGTCGTACACCAGGGCGACGATATCAGCCTCTTTCTGCTGTTTTTCAAAGCTGTCCTGTTCTACCCGGGCAACGCCGCGGTTGGAAACAATGTACCTCGGCTCAATGCGGTTGAGAACATAGCAGATAATATCCATTCGGCACTGATCATTCAAAGAGAATTGTTCCGGATTGCCTTCTTTTTCTATCGCTTTAAAGATTTTATCTGCCTCAGAAAATACAATATCTTCGGTAGTATTATGGATTACCATTCTGTTTCTCCCATCTATAAATGTAGCCAATTTTCTTCATTATGCAAGACCTTAGACAGTTCAATTTCCAAGTTTAGCCCAAAAACGGCCGTTGAGTCCATAAAAATTCTGATTATGTGGAGGGATTTTATAAAAGAATTTACGAGCCCCGGTCTGAAGGCGCTGGAACTTTCCGCAAAGGCTTTTTCCTCATCCCGCACAAAGAGTCCGGTTTCGAAGGATACCGGTTCGGGTATATCAATGATGAGGGCTTCCGGCGGAATTTTTTTACCTGTTTCCGAAGAAAGGGCCGCCGCAAGGGCTTCTTCATAGCGGGAACGCCGGGAAATATCCTGCAACGGATGATGTTTCTTCTCGGAAAAGGGAATTCCGGCGCCCAGGACATAGAGAGAGCCGTCCCTCACCCTGGCGCCCAGAGAAGCCAGCGGGTAACGCCGCTTTTCAAGCAGGCTAAAGAGGCCCTGATCGTCAAGACTATACAGTTCTTCGGGGGCGAGAAACTTTCCTTCAAGACCCGCAAGGAGGCTTTTTTTGATCATCGCCGTAGCGGAACGTACCGCATGGTGCCAGTAAACGGTACGGTACATCAGATATTTGGAAAAAAGGATCGATTCGACACTTGGTATGCCTCTGGAATCTATGTCCACACCCCTGTCCGGGTGAGGGGAAAGCCGGGAAAGTATAAAGTCCACATCCTGAGCGCCGTAGGGCACTCCGCAGTAACGGGCGTCCCGGTTAAGGTAATCCAGTTTGTCCGGATCAAGAACGCCGGAAAGCAGTTTCCGGTAAAAACCGACCTCGTCACTGTCCGCCGGAAGGGAAGTATCCACAATGGCCGCACAGAGATCCGGTTCCGCTCCGGCCTTGCCGATGAGGCTCCGCAGGGGTTCAGCCCGGATGACCTCTGCGGTGAGTTTTTCGTGGGATTTCAGCGGCAGTTCCTTGAGGGAATGGGCATAGGGGAAGTGTCCGAGATCGTGAAGAAGCCCTGCGCAGATGAAGGATCGGGCGCCGGAAGGACTAAGCCACTTGTCCGCCCCCTGTTCGGCAAGCTGTAGAAGGAGACGCCGGGAAAGATAATACACCCCGATGGAGTGCCCCGCCCTGGTATGTGTTGCGCCCGGATATACACAGTAAGTAGGCCCCAACTGGAAGATCCGGTGAAGCCGCATGAAAGCTGCGGCGCCGGTAAGATCCGCTATGCCGGGACTCAGGTACACATGCCCCCAGAGCGCGTCCCGAATCGGCCTGCTGTAGCCCTCTCTCAGGACATCCATTACCGAACCTTTCATGGCAGAATCATAGCACAAAACGCCGGGCGCCACTACACATTGCTTATGAACAAAAAAATGATTATTATGAAAATAGTCTATGAATGTAAAAGTTAGATGGGCCCGCTGCCTCATTTTTATGGCTGTTCTGGGCCTGGCAAGCCCTTTTTTCGGGCTTTTTTCCCAGGGCATTGAAGCTCCTGAAGAGGAGCCCATGCAGAGTCAGACTATTCCGCCGGAACTCTGGCGGCCCAGCCGGGGCGAATCTCCCCGTTTCCCCGTCGATACGGTTATCGGCGAACTGGGCAGGGGAGATGCCTCCGAAGAAGCTTACCGTTTTGCCCGCAGTGTCGCGGAAGCCCTGATGGCTGAAAAAAGTTCCGACCCTTCTCTTTCGGGAATGTCCCAGGCGGAACTTGATGGTTTTTTTGAGGCTATCCGGGAAGCCGGTCCCGAATCCTTTCGTCTGGGAAGCGGCAGGCTGGAACCGGACGGCGCGGTTTCCTTTTTGCTGCGTTTCATTGGCCGGGAAAAGGGGATCACCGGAGAACTCTACATCAGGACGGATGAAGAGCCCGATCTTCCGGCCGGAGATGATCTTGCGGCCGAAACAACTGCCGGCGGCGAAACCGAAACAAGCGCCGGAGAGGCAGTAGCGGCGGAAACCGCAGAGACTGCAGCCGCAGAAACAGCCGAAGCGGATACCGTGGAAACTGTACCCGCAGAAACCGCACGCGCCGGAGAGCCGGAATCGCTTGCGCGGCGGGCCGGAAATGTCTGGCATTTTGAAGACCTTTTACTGGAGGAAGTGCAGGAGAGAACCGCAGCCGGTCTTGAGCAGCGTTTTGATTTTTCACCATATCACCGGTTTTTCTAGGGATAGTTATGGCAACACCGATAAAACGGATAGAAAAAGATTTTCTTCTCAAGGTACTCTACGATGAGCAGATCCCGGTTATGTATCTTCGGGACAGAACCGAATACATTCTTATCCTCGAAAAACCTGCCAAGGCAGAACTCTTTCTGAAAGCCGACCGGCCCATCAACCGTCTCAAGAACCGGGATAAACTGGATCTGATGTTCGATTACCGGGGGCAGGTAATCATATTCTCCGTAGTGGTGGATACCTTCAAGGATGAACACCTTGTAGTTCAAGCGCCCGAATTTCTCTATAAAAACCTTGACCGTTCCTATTCCCGTGTTCAGAATCCTGCGGATTTTCTGATCCAGTTTACATTCAAGGGAGACCGCTATTCCCTCGGCTATCCAAAGGTAAGTGAGTTTGAACCCAGCGGCGATGATCTGACCGAGTTGATGCGGGGCATGGATCCCAAAAATCTTTCCGGGCTCGTCGAGCAGATGGCCTCATGGATCAAGGGCTACGCAAACGGTTATAAGCTGGTGATCTTCAAGGATCAGAAACCCGTCAGCCCCGAGGAACGGATAGTGGCCGAAACGGGCAAAACCTTCTTCATGCCCAATACCCTGGTGGGTTTCCCCCAGGCAGACCCCTATCCCAAAAAGCGGCTTATCACCGAGGAGCATTTTAAGCGCTACCTGGAAAGCACCGGCGTGGATCTGGCCTATGTGGGTGAAGCTTACACACGCTTTATCAAGGCCAAATACGATTTGGGAATCTCCTCCGACGCGTGGGTGCCCATCCTCTTTCAGGAGTATGTAATCGGATATATTCATGTGTGGATCAACAAGGAGGGGAGGCTGCCTTTCGACTTCAACGTCATTGATACCCTCTACCAGTTTGCCAAGATCCTTGCCTTCTCCCTCAGGGAGAACGGTTATTTTGAAAAAGGCAAACTGAAAAACGAACCCTTCGACGGCAAGGTAATAGACATCAGCGCCTCGGGGATGCTTTTTGCCTATCCCCAGTCGGGCCTCTCTTCCGCCCTGCTGCCGGACAGTGAACTGGCGGTCAAGATCAGCTCTCCAAAACGCGTTATCTCTGTCAATGCCCGGATTGTCAGGCGCTACAAAGACAGTTCTCAGGGCTACTTTGGCATCCGTTTTATCGATATGGCGCCCGAGGATATGCGTTTTCTCTTTGAGTATATCTATGGTAAACCCTTTACCGATACCGACATCAACCTTCTTTCAGGCCAGGTATAGGTTCAGGCTTTAGCTTAAAGCTTCTATTGCTGTTTTTACGTCTTTGCAGATAACGAAATAGTTTGAAAGTTTGGTCAGCTCTATCACATCCTTGACCGGCCCCTGTATATTGGCAAGGGCAAGATCAAGATTCATCTTTCTAAGCGTAGAGGAAATATAGATTAGGGCGCCTATGCCCGAAGAATCAAAGGCGCTTACATGTTTCATGTTGATGATGAATTTTTCTACTTTTTTTTCGATCATCTTCATCACCAGTTCTTTTAACAGAATTGAATCCTCCAGGGCCATTTCGCCCCCGATGTCGATTATATAAATCGTTCGATTTGTCCTTATTCGTATATCCATAGACCTCTTATCGGCACAGAAGAGAAATTTTTCAAGCAATAAATGCTCTTGCAAAACTAACCGAGTTTTGCAAGAAGCTCAATAAACCATATTGATAACCAGTGGCATACCGCTCCGGCAAGAACAAATACATGCCACACCACATGGGAGCCCCTGCGGTTTCCCCTGGCATACCAGAGAGTTCCCAGAGTATAGGAAATTCCTCCGGCCAGAAAGAAAACGATGGAAGCCCTTGTAAGTACCCTGAAAAGCCTTGGGAGCCCCCAGATACAGGCCCATCCCATGAGGATATAGATTATCAGTTCCGCCTTTTTGATAGGGCGCCAGTTTGCCGCATAGAGGCTTATCCCCGCGGCCGCCAGGGTCCATTCAATGCCGAAGTAGACCCAGCCCATGGCGCCGCCGAAGCCGAGGAGGCTGTAGGGGGTGTAGGTACCGGCGATGAGTATGTAGATCGCCGAGTGGTCGAGGATCCTGAATACCCGTTTGGCGCCTTCATGCTGTATGGCGTGGTAGAGGGTGGAAGCAAGAAACATGATCGCCATGGAAGAACTGAATAATACATAGGAAGCAAGGGCCAAATGACTGTAGTTTCCCGTCTTTACGGAACGGTACACGAGCAGTACCAGACCCGTTATGGCGAATAATGCCCCCAGTCCATGCAGAATAGAGTTGGCTATTTCCTCTCCGGGAGTCTGAAAGGGCAGAGGAGAAGGGAATCCGCCCTGTTTTCCGTTTTTTGACATATACTTTTGCGACACTCCAATATTCTCCGGGTTGCGGGCCTTTTTTTAGGGCGCGTTGCTCAGAAACTAAAGTTTCTGAGCAAACTATTCGTGTAAGATTCAACGGAGTTTCTGTTCCTTTTTCCACCATTTCCTGAGGGCATGGAGATTACTGTCGATAGTTCCCTTTGGGACATTTAAGACTTGTGCAATCTGGCGGTTGGTGGCATCCAGCTTGATTCCCTGCAGGCGCTTCTTCATGGCCTGCAGCCGGCGGCGGGCCCGGTCCAGCTTTCCCTGAATTTCCAGAGAGAGTCCGGTGTTTTCATTTACCTTGAGAAGCCGCTTTTCAAAAGCAATACAGCGGTAAAACTGCAGATGAATCCGCTCCCTTAGCTCACGGACTTCATCGTCCCGTTTTAACCGCAGGGAGCGCAATTTATCGATCAGGAAGCGGAGCTTTTCCCTGTCGATTCCGAGGGAAGAGGCGCTGCGATCCAAAAAATCATCAGAAACAAAATAATAGGATTTCAAAAACAGGATGAGAAGCTGACGCGGGTTGGATACGGTATTCCCGGCGGCCTGCATCCAGGGTGTCCCCCGGCGTTCCGGCGACTCGTTCAGGCCGGCCTCTTCCCCGTATTCAGGCTCCTCGTTGTAGACCCACAGATCCCCGGCCTGGACAGTCCATGCGGCATTTTCGGTAATGCTGTGTTCAATCTGCCTTGACCAGTATTCCTTTGCAGTCCATCTTACCAATGCGTTTATATAACTGCTAAAAGAGGCCCCCTTATCCTTGTACCTTGTGACGGCTTTGGAAAGCCGCGGATAGAGCCAGGAAAAATAATCCGAACACTGTTCCTTATCCCAGCCAAAAAGATGATACCGGTAGTAATTTTTCAATATTGATGTGAAGATCAATCCTTCAAACTGCTTTTTTTCCAGGAGTCCCAGAGAATATTCCCGGTAAAGATCGTTTAGACAAATTCCTCCTTCCATCCGCCGTCCCCCTTCTATACCAAAATAAATATCGGTAGTACATGGGCATTGAAACGGGAATTTGCTTTAATAGTGGTGACAAATGTAACAGGTTTTTTGGGGAAAGGGGTCAAATTTGAACAAATCAGCGCCGGTTTTCAGAGAACTTTTTTGAAGGCTTCCAGCAGTTTAGGCCGCAGTTCTTCGATTTTACCGGGATATTTGAAGCCCGCGGCATTTTTGTGCCCTCCGCCGCCGAATTCGGCTGCAATGACCGACACATCTACCCTGTCCCGGGATCGCAGACCCACGGTACAGGCTTCCGGGCTCTCCTGCCGGATGATGCAGATAGCCTCTACTTTGTCTACGGACTGGAGCATCATGTAGAGAGAGTCGGAATCACGGCCTTCAAGACTGTATTTTTGGGTTTCTTCAAAGGTTTCCCAGCTCAGGATAAGCTTGCCGCCGAAGCGGGTCTGGGAACGCGCCAAAATGATCCCCATAAGAATCCGGGAGTCGTGGCTCTTGCCTCCGTGTATCCGTGCAAAGATCTGTTTGGGATTTGCCCCTGCCCGGATCATGTCTGCAGCCGCATCGAAGGCGGCGGCCCCTGTGTCATCCACATGGCGGAAGAAACCGCTATCGGTACAGAGGCCAAAGAGGAGCAATTCAGCCTCTTCCCGGTTCGGCTCCATGCCCAGCGCCTGGATTATACGGAGGATCATGAAGGTTACCGAAGGAGCATTAATATCAAGGTACAGAGACGCCTGATCGCCGGAAGGAGGATGATCCCCTGTTTCAGGCTTCCCTTCGACGGCTCGTGCATGGTGATCGACAACTGCCAGGGGCAGTCCTTTTAGAAAAGGCGCCATATCCCCTGTCCGTTCAACCGTGGAACAGTCCGCGAGGATCACGGAAGCCCCCTCCTTTTCCTCCGCGGAAAGCCGGGAAACAAAAGAAGGGGCAAAAGAATTAATTTCAGTACGTTTGAAGGGGCCGGCCGAACAGGCAATGGCCTTTTTCCCCAGACGTTTCAGTATGGAACACAGGGCCAGTTGACTGCCTACGCAGTCGCCGTCCGGCTCCTCGTGCCCCGCAATGATGAATTTTTTGCCGTCTTGTATAAACCGGATTAAGCTCTCCGGTACCTGTGCTTCCAAAGGGCTTAAAATTCCAGCTTGATGGTATCTATGTTTTCAAAACGGTCGTCAATATTCACGCCCACAGGTATGGCTCCCCAGGTTTCGTGGCTGTTGACGCGGTGCACATAGAGACGCACATGGCTGAATTCACCGTTCTTGTAGTAGACAGCCAGATAGGGCCAGGCCCTGGGCGCCTGCAGTGTGATAATATCTCCCTTGCCGGCGGCAGTATTGAACCATTCAAGGGGAAGATAGCTGTTGGCAAAACGGTTAATCCCCTTACGGTAGGTAACAACATAACCTTTGCGGTAGGTATAGACCTTCTCCAACGGAACCTGGACACAGAAAAACTCCGATTCCTTGTCCGGCGGCAATTCGGCGAAAACAGACAGGCTAAAAATTCCGCCAAATACACAAAGGAACGCAGCCAGGAATAATTTTTTCATTTGGCACAGACCTCCTTGATTTCAGAAATCTCTGATTTCAAAAATCCTCGATTTTCGAACAGCCTTGATTATACCTCACGAAAAACGTAATATCAAGGCATCGTTTGAAATTTACCCGGCGCAGCCCGGCATGGTGGCAAGCATGAGAGCTTTTATCGTATGTTTACGGTTTTCTCCCTCGTCCCAGGCCCGGCTGGAAGGACCGTCGATTACACCGTCAGTTACCTCCTCGCCCCTTATTGCCGGCAGACAGTGCAAAAAAATCGTGTCTTTCCGGCCGGTTCTGTTCATTAAAGCCTCGTTCACCTGAAAGGGCTTGAGAAGCCGTACCCGTTCTTCCTTCTTGCCCTCTTCCCCCATGGAGGCCCAGACATCGGTATAGATCGCATCGGCTCCCTCGACTTCGGCAAGGTCTTCCGTTATGCGGATCTGCGCCCCGGAAACGGCGGAGATTGAGAGGCATGTTTCGACGAGTTCCCGGTCGGGGTTCAGAACCGCTGGGCTAATCACCGTAAAGTTGATTCCCAGTTTTGCCGAGATCACCATGAGGGAACGGGCTACGTTATTCCGGCCGTCACCTGAAAAGCAGAGTTTCTTCCCCGCGGAAGCGCCGCAATTTTCCTCCAGGGTCATGATATCGGCCAAAACCTGGGTTGGGTGGAACTGATCGGTAAGGCCGTTGTAAACCGGCACCCCCGAATAT
Source organism: Treponema sp. (assembly GCA_031268245.1). Taxonomy (GTDB): domain Bacteria; phylum Spirochaetota; class Spirochaetia; order Treponematales; family Breznakiellaceae; genus JAIRNJ01. The sequence continues at coordinate 17,776 of JAIRXN010000207.1, forward strand.
TCGGCAAGTGTTTTTACGGTTGACTGTTTGAAACCGCGAAACTGAATGGCGCTGAACATCCTCCCTAGAATCCGGGCGGTATCCTCCACAGATTCCTTTACGCCCATCTGTATATCCTGGGTTGAAAGAAAAACAGGATGCCCGCCTTCCTCTCCAAAAGCGGTTTCGAAGGCGCATCTTGTCCGGGTAGAACGTTTTTCAAAGAGCAGAGCCAGAGTTTTTCCTATAAAACGCTGATTCACTTCCCCTTTTTTGCTCTGAGCCTTAACTTTTACGGCAAGATCCAGCAGATAACGGATCTCCTCGGCACTGTAATCCAGTAGAGTGAGCAGGGATCGCCCTTTTAAATTCACGGACATGGTTATGTATAGCCTCCGGAGAAACTTTAGCATGGAGCAGATACGAAGACAAGTAGAGTGAGCCTGTTGGAAGTAAAATACGGAACTTGTCCTGAAAGCCGAAGTCTTGGAACAGCCTCACATATCCGGCTTATTTTTCGCTTTTTTGTATTTTTTTATGCCGATACTTAATTAGTGATCCAACTGCACTTTTTTCTCCGTTACCGTTCCCAACTCAGCCGGATATGCCCGGAACTGGTAACTCATCTCGAAAAGATCGGTTCCGGTGCGGCCAGGGATGCCGGAGGCAAAGCCAAAAAGGGCAGGCGGCTCCTTTCCGCACTATTTGATGAGGATTCCATTGCCTTTTGGCTCGATATGCTGATCTGCCTTAAAACCATTGACACGGCGCTGAAAGAGG
>JAIRXN010000208.1 GCA_031268245.1 Treponema sp.
GCCGATTCCGGATTTACCACTGTCGCAGGCGAAGGTATCAATACCTATTTTCATCCTGAACCTCCGCTTCGATCTGTATCCGTTTCAGCATAACAGCCGGAGGAAGATAAATCAACACAACTAAGGCAGCGCTGATTAAATGCGGATAATCGGCGCTGTCTAAGGTTAAAAGGCCGTAATACCTGCCGCTTGTGCGGTGCGGATAGTGACTTCCATGACCCGGCGGCGGTACATTCTGGAAATGCGGATCTGTAGTGCCCCGTACACAAAACTGTCCCCCGTGCGGGGAAGGCGGCCCAATTCCTCCAATACCCAACTGGCGACGGTAGTACTTCTGGGGGGCGCCTCGGTATCCGCCTTTACGTCGAAAAATTCAAAGACATCTTCCAGGTTCGCCGTACCCAGTACCGACCAGATGTCTGCCCCGATGTTTTTGATGGTCTTTACCACTTCGTCATGTTCGTCCCAGATCTCACCAACAAGTTCCTCCATGATGTCTTCCATGGTAACAATGCCGACAGTACCGCCGTATTCGTCCACCAGCACCGCAAGATGGCTCTGCTTCTGCTGCAGGGTATGGAGCAGCCGGTGGATTTTGATCAGGGAAGAAACATACGGCGCCGGTTTGATGAGTGTCTCCACCGGCGTACCGCGTCTCAGGGCTTCCCGGTAAAAATCCTTGAGCAGGAGCACTCCCGTGATATTATCGATACTGTCCCGGTATACGGGAAGCCGGGAAAAGCCGGATTCGGCAAAACGCTTTTCAATTTCCTCGACCGTATCGTCAAGGGAAACGGCGGTAATATCAAGCCTGGGGGTACAGATCTCCCGCGCGGTGATGTCATCGAACTCGATCACCTGGCGGATCATTTCTTCTTCGCCCTCGTTGATGCCCCCGCCGTGGGCAACTTCTTCCACGAAGGTTAAAAATTCGTCTTCGGTAAGGGAATGATCCTGCTTCACCCTGAAAACGGAAACAAGAAAACGCTTCCAGTGGCCTATCAGGCGGTTTACCGGATTAAGCAGGATTATGAAGAGGCGCAAAACCGGCGCAAGGGTCATGGCGATCCGTTCCGGCGATTCCTTTGCAAGGGTCTTGGGAGAAATCTCCCCGAAAATCAGCACCAATACCGTCATCACCAGGGTGGCAATGCTTACCCCGGCGTTTCCGAAGAATCCGACAAAGAGGACTGTCGCCAGGGCGGAAGAGGTAATATTGACAATGTTGTTCCCGATCAGCACCGTGGAGAGAAGACGGTCGTATTTTTCAATTAAATGAAGAGCCAGTTTGGCGCGTTTGTCTCCGTTTTCCGCCAAATTCTTGAGTTTGATCCTGTTGGCTGAAGAAAAAGCAGTCTCGCATGCGGAAAAAAAACCGGAAAGGAGAAGCAATACCAGCAGTGCAACGATGAGCGCTACCACGTGATCCATCCTGGCGGCAAGACTCGGCTCAGGAAGCGCCGGAGTTCAGGGCCTTTACCAGATCCTCTACCCCCGCGCCGTTGATCTTTCCTCCGCCAAACATGACAAGACTCCTCAGCGGCATATCGTCCAGCATACTCTGGAACATGAGGAAGAGGCCGGGACTGTCGCCGAACATCTGCCTGAGCCCTGCGGCTATTTCGTCATAGATAGGCTTCCCCAGTTCCTTGTCCTTGATTGTGGAGAGGGGGCTGTTAATGCTATAGGGCTCTCCGGGGACGCGGTTCCTGGGAGGTATGGGCCTTCCCAGAAGGGCCTCAAAATCGGCGTCGGGAATGTCGAGGGGAGAAGCGGAGAGAGCAAAGTAGGCGGGAGCCTTCTCTTTAAGGAAGGCGAGGAGACTTTCCCTGCCGTCTCCTGTTACCGTAACGGTGGATTCGCACCTGATATCCCGGCTTGAAGCGCCGATGAGGATCCGGTAAGGGCCGCCTTCCACCGACCAGCCTGCGGGTTTCCCATGTACCGGGACGGGATTGTAGTAGGCAAAGCTCCGCCTGTCGAGGATGAAAGAAACCTGTTTTGACTCCCCCGCTTCAAGATAAACCTTTTGGAAGCCTTTCAGTTCCTTTTCCGGCCGGATAATAGAACTGTCTCCTTTTGCGATATAGAGTTGGACGATCTCCGCGCCTTCCCGATCCCCGGTATTGCGTACCGTAAGAGAAATTTCCAGATTCCCCTTTTCAGGGTCGAAGGAGGCCGGCGCCGCATTGGCCTTGTATTCAAACTTCGTGTAGGAGAGGCCGAAACCAAAGGGCCAGCGCACGGGGATTTTTGCCGTGTCATACCAGCGGTAACCGGCAAAGAGCCCTTCCCGGTACTCCACGGTCTTTTCCCCGCCGGGAAAATTTTTATAGCTGGGGTTGTCTTCCGGTTTGAGAGGCCAGGTTTCAGGCAGCTTGCCCGAAGGGTTAAACTTGCCTACAAGAATATCCGCAGCCGCGGCGCCTCCCCCCTGGCCGCCCAGATAGAGGAGGACGATGGCCTTTACCCTGGCGGCCCAGGGAACATTCACCGGCGCGCCGCACTGGAGAAGAACCACCGTATTGGGATTGGCCGCGGCAACCGCCTCGATAAGCCTTACATGGCTTTCCGGCATTTCAAGATTCGTGCGGTCAAAGCCTTCACTCTCGTATTCATCGGGAAGGCCCGCAAAAAGGAGGGCCGCATCCTTTGACTTTGCCAGGGCCGCCGCCTGTTCAATGAGTTCCGCATCGGGGCCTGAACCGGGCTTAAGCGAGTAGCCTTCGGCATAATCGGCCTTGAGCCCCGATTCGCTGAGGGCATCCCAGGGACTTTCGATCCGGGTAGGATTGATCCGGCTGCTTCCGGCCCCCTGGTAACGGGGGCTTTTTGCCAACGCGCCTATCACCGCAACGGAGGCGCCGGGTTTGAGAGGGAGTATGTCCCCTTCATTCTCAAGGAGAACCGCGGAAGAAGCCGCTATCTTTGCGGCGAGCCTGTGATGGGCGTTTTTATCGAAACTGAAACCATGGGAAGCTTCAAGCTTGTCCCGGAATTTGAGGATCAGATCCGTTACCCTTTCGGCTGCCAGATCGAGCAGCTTTTCATCGAGCGATCCGTTTTTTACCGCGGCAACTATCTTTGCGTCATTTTCGCCCCCGGAACTGGGCATCTCAAGATCCAGACCCGCACGGATACCTTCCACCCGGCCGGAAGCCGCACCCCAGTCGGTCACCACAAGACCTTCAAAGCCCCATTCATCCCGCAGAATATCGCTGAGCAGCTTCCTGTTTTCAGAGAGGTATGTACCGTTGAGACGGTTGTAGGAACACATCACCGTCCAGGGCTGGGCCTGCCTTACGGCTTTCTCAAAAGCGGTAAGGTATATTTCCCGGAGGCTCCGCTCGTCCACCACCGAATCGATGGTGAGCCGGGACTTTTCCTGATTGTTGGCCGCATAGTGCTTGAGACTGGTTCCCACCCCTTTACTCTGAATGCCCGAAATAAGGGCGGCAGCCAGCTCCCCGCTGAGATATGGGTCTTCACTGAAGTATTCAAAGTTGCGGCCGCAGAGGGGACTCCTCTTGATATTAACCCCCGGCCCCAAAATTACCGCAACCTTTTCGGCCAGACATTCCTCCCCCATGGCTTTGCCCATCTCAACAAGGAGGGCGGTATCAAAACTTGAAGCGGTAGCCGCAGCCGTAGGAAAACAGGTGGCAGGCACACTTTCGTTGATACCAAGGTGGTCACTGCTGCCCTGCTGCTTGCGCAGCCCGTGAGGACCGTCGGTAACCATGATCGAGGGGAGGGAAAGCCGCTCAATCCCTTTTAGAAACCACATATTAAGGCCGGAGCAGAGGGAAGCTTTCTCCTCCAGCGTCATTTTGGAAACAAGATCCTTGCTATTCATGTATCCTCTCCTCCGGGCCGCAAATAATGATTGTACTGTGCCGCTATACGGCGTGTACGTGATAAAATTATGAACTATGCTGATAATATAATCAAGAAATTTAAGCGCCGGCTTGCTTCCATAGTCCTGTGTTCTACTATCTCACCTTGCCAAACCGGCCTTATTTTTCCATACTACCCTCATGGCTCAGGTAAAAGGAAAGCGGGGACGGCCTCCCTTAAACGCAAAAACAAAGCGGACGCCTCAGACGGCGGCCCCGGCAAAGGAAGCGCCTGAGGTAAATGCCGTCAAACGCCGGGGACGGCCTCCCAAAAATGCCCTGCTGAATGCCGGAACGGAACCGGAAGCTGCGGAAAAGGCCCCGGTTTCCCGGCGCGTTTCGCCCCAGGATGCCGTCGGCTCATCAAAAACAGGCTTTTATTTCAGTCTGGGCAGGGAAGGCCCGGGAATCGTTTTCCATCTGCACACGAATAAGGGGAGTGCCCAGGTTCCCGATTACCGGCGGTATACCGGAACGGAACGGGAACTTCTCCGGGAATTCCAGGCCCGGCGCCGGGCGGAAGAAGGGGACTTCAGTTTCCGTTTTGACGGCGTCCTGGAGGAAAACACCCTCCGTAATCCCGGCGGGGGACTTATCGAACTGGCCCTTTCCGCGGGGCTGCTTCGGGACGGGAAAGGCGCAGCCCTGACCGACGGAGGTTCCTGCCGCTGGGCCCTCAAAATAGAGGAACACGCGGGGGCGGTGAATGTCTTCCCGGTTCTCCTTGACGAAGAAGGCGTCCTCATTACTACAGAGGGGAAAAAACTTTTCGCCGCCGCACCCCGGCTTGCGGTGTATCAGAACAGGGCCTACCATATCCAGGACATGGGCGGACGCTGGCACGATACGGACCTGCTCAATTCCCGTTTAAGCCGTGGGGATCTTCCGGCCTTTCTTTCTCTGGCTTTCTCCAATTTTCCCGGTCTGGAACTCCTCTATCCGGGGTGGAACGTAAAGCGTATCCACCCGGTTCAGGCCCTGCCGGCCCTGCTTTTTATGGAAATCGACAAGTACGGCTACCTCCATGTACGGCCCATCAGTTTTCTCCGGGGCTTTCCTCCCCTTTTTCTGGAAAACGAGGAGATCATCACCGTGGTGGAGATTGATGAGGATTCCAAAACCCTGGGGATAGCCGAGGTGGTCTTCCCGGACCCGCCGGAGGAGACCTTCCGCTCTCTTCTGTTTAAGGGAAACCGGGGGGCCGCCAAAAGCCAGGTCTACGAGGAAGGCGGCCGTTTCATTATCGCCCCGGAATTTGCCTCCGGTTTTTTAAGCGATTCAATCCTCGATTTAACAAGCCGCTTTGCGCTCCTTGAGACCCAGGTTCTGGCGGCGTATAAACTCATTTTCGCCAAGCCCCGGATCCGGTTTTCCCTGGGTACGGGGATCGACTATCTTGCAGGGGAAGCCAGGGTGGAGCTTGGGGGGGAGAGTTTTTCCTTTGCCCGCTTTATGGAAGAGTACCGGAACCGGGCCTGCATCACCCTTTCCGACGGAACCCGCTCCTTTCCCGACCGGCAGACCATGGAACGCCTGGATCGGCTGGTTTCCAAAGTCAAGGGGGATGAAACCGTGGAGCTTTCCTATTTCGACATCCCCCTCCTTCTGCGGGACGAGGCTATCGAAATTGAGGGAGAAGCCTGGGAACAGGGACGGAAATTTTTCGAGGCTTACAACAGCATAGGCAACCGTAAAGGCCGCTGGATTCTGGAAAACGGGAGTCTCCGGCCCTACCAGGAATACGGCGTCCGCTGGCTGGATTACCTCCGGGAACATCGTATGGGCGCCTGCCTGGCGGACGAAATGGGCCTGGGGAAGACCATCCAGGTTATCGCCCTGCTCAGGGGCATCTACGAGGAGCGGCAAAAGACACAGGGCGAAGGAAGCGGCCTCTGCCTTATCGTCTGCCCCAAATCTCTGGTGTACAACTGGGCTGCCGAACTGGACCGTTTCGGCCCGGGTCTTCCCTATTCGGTGTACTACGGCCTGGGACGGGACCTGGCGGAACTGGATTCAGGCGGCTTCAGGATCATTCTCAGTACCTACGCGACCATCAGGCGGGATGTGGAGGAATTTCAAAAACGGGAATTCCTCTATGTAATTCTGGACGAATCCCAGAACATAAAGAACCTGACCACCCAGACCAGCGCGGCAATTCTGAGCATCAACACGATCCACCGCCTGGCCCTGAGCGGCACTCCGGTGGAAAACAACCTCTCCGACCTCTACAGCCTTTTCCGCTTCCTCAACCCCCGTTTCTTTGGTTCCGAGAAATTTTTTGTCCAGCGCTACCTTAGACCCATTCAGGATGCCGGGGACGAAGACGCGCTGCGGGATCTCAGGCTGCGGATCTACCCTTTTATGCTCCGCCGTCTTAAACGGGACGTTCTTGCGGAACTGCCTGAAAAAACCGAGGAGACCGCGTATATCGAACTGGAAGGCGTCCACCTGGCGGCCTATCACCGGCGGCGGCTGGAGTACAAGCTGATGATCGACGGTTTCATCGCCAACGGGGAATGGAAAAAGCAGACCTTTGTGATCCTCAAGGCCCTTTCGGAATTGCGGCGTCTTGCCAGCGTCCCCGAATCGGACCTGGATTACGAAGGTTCCCAGGATATTTCCTCCGGTACTGCCGAGACCCAGGCGTCTGCGGCGGTCCTGCCCTCGGCAAAACGGCAGTACCTTCGGGAAATCGTTCCCGAAATCGCCGAGAACGGTCACAAGTGCCTTATCTTTACCAATTTCCTCGCCCAGGTGGAACTGGTCAGCGGGGACCTTACGGCCCTGGGAATTCCCCACCTCAC
>JAIRXN010000212.1 GCA_031268245.1 Treponema sp.
CGGATGGGGGGAAAACGGATTCGATCCGGTTATTTTGAAAAACGCCTTTAGCGAACAGCCTTTTTTTGAAAAAGCATCGCTGGAAAATATGATCAATCTTTTTTCGATGCTCTGCGATTACATTGTCTCCAAAGGTTACATCAGAACCCGCCGCTTAGATATTACTGCCGAAGTCTTACGCTGGATAGAAAGCCATATTTCCGCCCCTATTTTATTTAGGGATGTGACGGATTATTTAGGTTATAGTCAGTCTGCTATATTAAAGGATCTTAAAAAAAAGCTGAATATGAACTTTAAACATCTCTGTATACTCAAAAAGATTGAACAGTTTGAAAATATTGTAAGTGCAGATCCATCCGTCTCCATTGAGGAAGCTGCCTTAAAGGTTGGTTATGATGATGTCTCATATTTTTCCCGTCTGTATAAAAGAGTCCGGTCTATGCCGCCATCGGCGTTTATCAAACTTAAATCCGGAGGCCCCTGACTTCCAGCGCCTCCGCGGTTTCGGCGGCCTTTTCCAGCATCCGTTCCGTTACCGGCGCTACAAGCAGGAGGATTCGGCCCGGGCCTTTTTTTGCCCCGCGGGCTTCACAGGCAAGGCTGGTATTTTCCCAGATTTCAAAAAAACGGGGAATAAAGCCCAGCATCAGCGAAACGGCAAGGCTGATCTTCCCGCCTCCCAGAGAATCCCGTATCCGGGCCTGGGTTGTGGTACAGAAGAACAGAGCCCCTGCCGCGTATGCGGTAATGACAGCGAGGGCTTCCCGGCTTCCGTCAAAAAAACTTTCCCTGTCAAAGGCCCATTCACCCATGTCGACACTGCGGAAAAGCAAAATGAAGAGTACCAGTACGAGAAGGGGCCTTGAGCCCCGGAGCAGTTCCCATGGTTTTATGCGGACACTCAGGGCCCCGGCCGAAACAAGAAGAACCGCGGCAATAAGGCCGGGTATGGATGTATAGGCAAAAAACGATAAAAGAAGCAGAAAAAGCAGTTTCAGTGCGGCGGGAATATTGTAGAGGAAACCGCTGCCGGGCCTGTATGAATATGGGGGAGGGGGAAGGCAGTTTTTATTTTGGTTTTTCATGGGGGAAGCCATGTGCAGTCCGTCACACCGGCATAGTTTTGGCGGGGATCGCGCACTCCCCAGGCGCTTTCCAGTCTTTCCAGCACCTCTTCCGGTTTTCCTTCGGCCCGCAATTCCCCCGCGTGGAGTATGATCAGCCTGTCGGCAAAGGCCAGCGCTTTTTCAAGCTCGTGGGTAAGCAGAACTACAGTTTCCCCTTTCTCTTTAAGGCTTTTAATTATCTTTAGAACCTGCATTACTCCCGGCCAATCGAGATTCGCAAAGGGTTCATCAAGGATCATCAGGCCGCAGCCCATGGCGAGGATCCCGGCCGCCGCAAGACGCCTCTTTTCCCCTCCGGAAAGACGCCGCGGCTGGGCATGGCGTTTCTCCCAGAGGCCAAGCATTCTCAGGGCCGTTTCGGTTTTTTCCGCTGTTTCTTCCCGGCTAAGACCTAAGTTTTTCGGCCCAAAGGCAACATCCTCTTCAAGCGTCTCTCCAAGAATCTGGGAATCGGCATCCTGAAACACGAGTCCCACGCTGCGGCGGAGTTCTCTTCCCGCGTCCTCAAGTCTTCTTCCCCGGAAAAGCACTTCTCCGCCCGAAGGATCCAGCAGCCCGGCAAGGATTTTCATTAAAACCGTCTTTCCGGAACCGTTGGAACCGGCAATCAGGAGGCATTCACCTTCATAAATTTCCAGACTGATGTTCCGAAGGGCCTGGAAAACGATCCCTCCCCCCGGCGAGGGGAAATTCATGGAGAGATCTTTTACGGAAAAAAGGGGAATTCCGGTCAAGCCCGCCCCGGTATCAGACATTCGCTCTTCAGACGGTCTCCCCGCCTTCGCCGGAACGCTCCGCAAGAAGGGGCCTCAGCCTCGCCGCTATGATCACCGCAGCCGCCGCCTTGATCAGGTCTCCGATGAGAAAAGGAAAGAAACCGGCGGCCAGGGCGCCGGCCCAGCCTGAATCCAGGGCAAACTTTAACCGGATCACTCCCGGCACATAGACGATCAACATACCGGCCGCCGAGGCAAGTATGATCCTCCGGAGAGAACTCTTTTTGCCTGTACGGGGCTTTCCGGCAATGAAGCCTGAGGTAAAAGCCGAGAGGAGATAGCCGAAGAGGAAACCCCCGGTGGGGCCTATAAGGTGCACAAAACCGCCGCTTGCTCCCGCAAAAACCGGAAAACCAATTGCCCCGGCAGCAAGATAGAGGGCAACTGCCCCGGAACCGGTAACCGGCCCCAGTACAAGCCCGGAAAGCATGGCAAAAAGGTTCTGCAATACGATGGGCACCGGCGAAAAAGGCAGAGGAATGGAAATAAAGGTTCCCGCGGCCGTAAGAGCCGCAAAAAGCGCTGTCAGTGTAAGGCTGAAAATGGCTTTTCTGTTGCTTTTTATGCTATTTACCTGCCGCATCACGGTCTCCTGTGTAGACCTTAGCGGTCTGCCTCTGTTATGTCAAGCCGATGTTGTGTTATTTTAAAGCTTTGAAGAGAACTTGAGAAGAATAGGAGAACAATATGAAAGTTATTGCGTTTAACGGAAGCCCCCACGGAGACGGCGTTGTCCACAAGGGCATCAGCCTCATGGCGGAAGAATTGGCTGCGGAAGGCATTGAAACAGAGCTTATCAATGTAGGCCGGCTGAATATTCAGGGCTGCATCGATTGCAGAAAGTGTCGTCAGAGCGGCGCATGCGCCATCGACAGAGATCTTGTCAACGAAAGCCGGGACAAAGTAAATGCCGCCGACGGGCTTATCATCGGCTCTCCCGTGTATTACGGCAGCATAGCCGGCAGCTTCAAGTCCTTTCTGGACAGGCTTTTCTTCCCCGGCATCAATCTCAAGTATAAAGCCGCCGCCACCGTAGCATCCCTGCGCCGTTCCGGAGGCATAGACACCTTCCATCAGCTTAACAATTATCTCAATCTCACCCAGGCAATAATCGTTCCTTCGGTGTACTGGGCCGTGATTCACGGGAACAATACTGATGAATTTGCCCGGGATCTGGAAGGGCAGTGTATCATGAAAACCATGGGGCGTAACATGGCGTGGCTCATGAAAGCCCTTGAAAAAGCCAAGGCCGAAATCCCCCTGCCTCAGGATGTAAAACGGGAGTGGACCAACTTCATCAGAGAGAAAGAATAATTTGTTTTTGCTTATGGATTGTAGTATTATATTCATATAGGGGAAAGAAAAATGGCAGTCAAGGCGGAAATCAGGACAATCGCGGAAAAAAACCGGATCACCGCTAATATTATCAACGAGATTGCCGGGAGAACTTCCTTTCTCCTTCTCGGTCATAAGGATCCTGATGCGGACTGCCTGGCTTCTCTGGTGGCCGCCGCGCTTCTGCTCAATAAATTCCAGAAGTATGTAACGATTTATCTGCCCTGCCCGGTGATTGAACAGCTTGATTACCTTCTGGCGATTTGCCGCTACAACGATATCAATGTTGTGCAGGACAAAAGTACTCCTCTGGGAACGGATTTTTCTGCGGTGGTAATTCTTGACACCCCCAAGCCCGATATGATCCTGAAGAATAAGCAGATCGACGAATTTCTTCAGGATCCCGGAATACGGAAGATAGAACTGGATCACCACCTGGAAGCGGATTCCTGGTACTCGGGGGATCCCGGTTACTGTCTCGTATCCCAGGCTTCCAGTACCTGCGAACTCATAGGCTACCTGAGCCTCAAGGTACTCATCCGGCTTAAGCGCTCAGGCGGAATCGGGGAAAGCGATTTTTTTTCCCGGAACATAGCCCTGGCAATCCTTACCGGTATCGTGGGGGATTCCCAGATGGGCCGCTACCTCAAAACCAACAGGGAACGCTGGTATTACAGTATTTTCAGCGAGATATTCCACCATCTTCTTGCCCAAAAAACCATCAAGGGCAGCCGGAACATGAGCTCTATGGAGGATATTTTCAAGGTCATCCAGAGTCTTTCCGAGCAGGAAACCCATTGTTTCGACGATATGAAGAAACATCTACAGACTTTTCCTTCAATTGGGAGTATCAGCATCGGGAAAGATGAATCGGAAAAACTCTTTAAGCATTACGGCAACGAGGTGCTTGTCAATGTGGCAAAGTCCGCGGCGGATAAACTGGCTGAGGATTGCGGAAAACTCGGCCTTGTGGGTTACTATGACGATCCGGGACTCTCGGATCTTGTTCAGTTCCGCCTGCGGAGAAGCTGCCGTTTTACATCTCTGGATCTCCGGGAGGTGCTTCGGGAATTCGGTATACATAACGGGGGAGGGCATCCGGGGGCAATAGGCTTCAGGCTCAACAAGGGAGAGATACGGAACATCGAGGACTTCACCAGCGATTTTTGCTCTAAAATCGAAAAACTTACCGCAAATTTATAAAATTTTTCATATAAAAAGCCCAAATACTCCACATTTGTATACTATCTTTTCTTGAACAAAAAGAAAATTTAAGGTAAGATTGGCATATCATTCATAGATTAAGAGAGGTTGCTAGATGCTGGATATCGGTCCCATCCATCGTAAAGAATACGAGTTAGACGAAGACCGATCCGAGCCCGTTTTCATTGCCGAAGCGCCCGGAAGAATTCATCTTCTGGGCGAGCATGGCGAACCCAGGGCAGGTCTATTTCTCTCAGCCGCCATTGACCGTCATATCCGGGTAGCGGTGAGCCTGCGCAAGGACAATTCGATCCGTTTTTTTGCCGCAGATCTGGGGGAACGCAAGCGTACTACCCTGGTAAATCTTAAATACAAGCGGGAAGACCGCTGGGCCAATTTTATCAAGGTGGCGATCCACCTCTTTGCGGAACTGGGTTATCCGGTGAAGGGGCTTAACTTTACCGTAATGGGGGATATTCCCCAGCAGGTGGGGCTGGCTTCTTCCAGCGCCATCGAAGTAGCCGCGGCCATGGCCCTGAGGGGCTTTCTCAAGGCGGCCGTTCCGGAACGGAATCTCCTGACCCGGCTCGTCGCTTCCAGGGAGGTTTTTTTCGGCAGGGAAGTAGGGCCTGTAGACTACATGGTGTCCTTTTCGGCAAGGAAGGATCAGCTTCTCATCGTAGATGAGGCAAGCCGGGAACTGCGGAAATTCAAATCTCCTTTTTCAAAATACAAGATCCTCATCATGGATTCCCGTGTTCCCCGGATGGGTGTGGAGGAAGAACTGGCACAGCGGATAGAGGATATAAAAAAAGGGCTTGAGATCATCTCCAAAAAGAGGGAAGGGGCCAGTTTCCGTTCCTATGCCAGCGCCGACCTTGTGGAATCGATGGGTAACCTGCCCGAAGAGATACGCCGCAGGAGCATGCACATTGTTAAGGAGATGCGCCGGGTTCTCGATGCCGAGGAAGCTCTGAAAAGCGCCGATCTTGCCGCTCTTTCACGGATTATTTTTCATTCCCACGAGAGTCTCCGGGATCTCTACGAGGTTTCCTGTCCCGAGATTGACTGGCTGGTTAAGCGGGCCCAGGAGATTGACGGGGTTCTCGGTTCACGGATGACGGGTCAGGGCTTTGGAGGTTGTACCTATACGATCATCAAAGAAAGCGCCGTGGAGGAATACAAAAAGCGGCTTGAAGATTATGAGAGGATCTTCGGTTTCCATCCGGTGATCTACGAAGTTAAATTTTCTACCGGCTGCCGTCTGCTGCCTGCAGCATAAAGGTTATGCGCCCCCCGAGGCCGTGAGCATTGTCCGCCGGAAGGCGTAGCGGGCCGGAAATTGGTTATATACGCCGCCAGGAGACGGTTTGTGCATGCGTCCCTTCGGGCCGCGAGCGTAAGGAAATTGGTTATATACGCCGCCAGGAGGCGGCTTGTGCATGAATATCCTTTTGACCAACGATGATGGAATTGACAGTCCCGGGCTCAGGCTGTTTGCCGGGGCCCTCAGAAAAAAAAGGAGAGACCGGATACTGATCCTCGCCCCCGACGGAGATCGTTCCGGGGTTTCCCATGCCATATCTTATATACACAAGCCCCTTCAGCTTAAAAGCCTGGGGGAGGATACCTGGTCATGTTCGGGGAATCCGGCGGACTGTGCAATGCTTGCGGTATTGGAAGCCCTGCCGGTAAAACCGGATCTCCTTGTTTCGGGGATCAACCGGGGCGCCAACCTGGGGACGGATCTTGTCTTTTCCGGGACTGCCGCTGCGGCCCGGCAGGGGGGACTTCATGGTATCCCTTCCATCGCCCTCTCCCTCTCTTCTCTCCGGGATGGGGACATACATTTTGACATGGCGGCTTCCTGGGCCGCGGAAAACCTCGATGTCCTGCGGCGGGAAATCCTCCCCGACACCTTTCTCAATGTGAATATTCCCAACAATCCGGAGGGGCCGGGGGGCATGGAGATTACCTTTCTTTCAAAACGGATCTACCATGATACCATGCAGAAATTCACTGCCCCCGCAGGAGATCAATTCTGTTTTGTTGTTTTGGGCGGGATTGAAGCCCGGCCGGAGCCGGGTTCCGACTCGGATGCGGTTTTCCGTAATCTGGTTTCCCTCAGCCCGGTATACATCCATCCGGTTACAGCTTTCGCCGTTTCTGCGGGGAAGGGTTGCTGATATGGCCGGGAAAGAACCGGGAGGCAGGCGGGCTCCCGGGAGAGACAGTTTCCTTCAGAATGGCATCCGGCTTTTCAACATGAGGCGCTGGGAACCGGCGCTTCAGGAATTTATGTCGATAGATACCGGCAAATTCAGCCCGGAAGAGAATATCGAATTGGCTTACTATCTGGGGCTCTGTTTTACCAAGCTTTCCCGCTACGACGATGCCCTGCTCTATCTGGAACAGGTTGTTACCGGGGGGCAGGATGTGCTGCGGGTCTACCAGTGCCGTATGACACTGGCCTACATCTACGTGATCACAAAACGTTCCAAGATGGCCGAATTTGAGCTGAAGCGGCTGCAGAATTCCGGCTTTGAGTCTCCTCAACTCTACAATACCCTGGCCTACGCCTCCTGGACTCAGAAAAACTATAAAAGCGCCGTAGAACTCTACGAAAAAGCCCTTGATATTGACGAAAACAATACAACTGCAATGAACAGTCTGGGGTATATCCTTGCGGATCGTGAGATTGACCTTTTGCGGGGGCTCCGTTTCTGCAAGAAGGCGGTAGACCGCAAGCCCCAGAGCCCTGCATATCTCGATTCTCTGGGCTGGGCCTACTTCAAGAACGGAGAACTCCTGGAAGCCCGTACCTGGATACGCCGGGCTCTGGAATTGGCTCCCGCCGAACCGGAGATCCGTGAGCATATGAAGATTCTTACCGGAGGCGGAGGATGAAGTTCCTTACAGGGGCATGTATCTGCTTTTTCCTGGCTTTTCCGCCCTTACTCCATGCTCAGGAAGCTGAAGGCGGTTCTACGGATATGGATGCCCTCCGTGCGGCAGACGAATTCCGGCTGGGGGTTCTTGCCTATAACCGTTATGCCTTTAATGAAGCCATACTGTCCTTTGAAAGAGCCCTTTCCTACCGTCCCGGGGAAGGGCGGATACTGGACTGGCTGGGCCGGGCCTACTACCGTTCCGGTATGGACGGGGCCGCACTGAGGCAGTGGCAGGCCGCAGCCAGAATTTTTGACCGTTTTTCCCCTGAAGCCCTGCTTCTGGGCAGCCGCATAGAAACGATAAGTAACAGCCGGAATCTCCTTCCCGTAGCCGATGACGACATTCCCTATGTGGAATCGGGCCGGTATCCGGGAACGTATGGGGGAAACACCTTTTTCAAGCAGCCAAGCGCCGTGCTGCCCCTGGCGGATGGTTCCGTATGGGTGGTGGCCTGCGGTTCCAACGAAGTTGTCAGGATCGATGTGAACGGCATTGTCCGCGCCCGGCTGCGCGGCCCCCTCAACGGTTTTGACCGGCCCTATGACATTGTAAGGGGCCAGGGGGGGAGATTCTACCTTTCCGAACTCCGCGGAGGCAGGATCAGCGTTCTTAACCAGCGGGGCGAATGGCAGGCTTACATCGGTTCCAGGGGCCGGGGAGACGGTAATCTTCTGGGGCCGCAGAACCTGGCTGTAGATGATGAAGGCTATCTCTGGGTGGTGGATTACGGCAATATGCGTGTATCAAAATTCGATCCTGACGGCCTCTTTATCCTCAACATAAGCGGCAAGACTCCGTTTTTCAGCGGTTTCCGTTCTCCCACGGGGATTGCCTGTAAAGAGGGCAGGATCTATGTGGCCGACAATGCCGCCAGACAGATATATATTTTTGACAGTAACGGATCCTACGAAGGGAGTCTTGATGTGGAAGGACTTTTAGGGCCCGAAAGCCTCCGTTTCCTTTCCGACGGGCGCCTGCTGGCGGTAGACGCAAACCGGATCCTCCTTATTGATACTGATTCCGCGCTGATGAGGGTTCTCGGCATGGTCGGCGGAGAAGGCGTCCGGATTACCGGGGCGGACATGGACGGAAACGGCAATATTCTGGCAGCAGATTTCCAGGGTGGAGAAGTGCCGGTTCTTACCCGTATGGACGATATGGCGTCCGGGCTCTTTGTCCAGATTCAGCGTGTCTTTGCCGAAAACTTCCCCCAGGTAACGGTGGAAATTCAGGTTCAGGACAGACTCCGCCGTCCCATCGCAGGGCTTGATGCGGTCAATTTCCTCCTCAGTGAAGAGGGAGTTGCCGTCCCGGTCCAAACCTTCTATACCCCGCCGGATCGTCTTCCTGATACGGATATTTCAATTCTGCTGGAGCGTTCACCGGCCATGCTGCCTTTCCGGGATGATCTCCTGCGCGCGGTGAATGATATTCAGGGAGGACTTTCAGACGGGAGCCGTATCGTTTCCCTGATTTCAGCAGGAATCCAGCCGGTTCAGGAACGGATCGAACCCCTCGGAAATGGCGTTAGAGGGAACGGAGCCTCCTACGATCCCCGCTGGCGTTTTGATATGGGACTGCGGCTGGCCGCCACAGGGCTTTTAAGCGGGGCAAAGAAACGGGCCGTTGTCTTTATCAGTTCAGGAGAGATGGGAGAGGCGGCATTTGGACAGTACAGCCTTTCGGAACTGGCTGCCTATCTTTCAAATAACGGGATCATTTTCGATGCCGTACTGCTGGGAAACAGACCGGCGCCCGGGGAACTGCGCTACCTCTGCGCCGAAACCGGAGGCCGGATTCTTCCCCTCTACAGACCGGAAGGTATCCGGGAGATGATCCAGAGTATTGCCGTAAAACCCAATGGAATATATATTATAGGGTATCGATCCGGGCTTCCCTCCGATTTCGGCAGAGCGTACCTTCCCGTGGAAACGGAAGTCTATTTGATGGAAAGATCCGGCAGAGATAGAACAGGCTACTTTCCGCCTCTGGAATGAAAAAATTTTAGAATGGGCTTTTAAGAGGCAGGCAGGAATTTTGTTCCTGCCCGTTTAACGTGTGCGGTTATGCAGCCGCATCAGAAGGAGTGAAAAATGGCGTATACATGGGATAGCAGTCTTGAAACCGGACATCAAAAGATCGACAACCAGCATAAACAGCTTATTTCCGCTCTGAATAATCTTATCGAGGCTTCCTCCGAGGGGAAAGGCGAAGAGGAGATCTTCAGAACCCTGGATTTCCTTACAGGCTATACGATCATGCATTTTGGGGACGAGGAAAAACTTCAAACCAAGTACGATTATCCGGATTATCATGTTCACAAGCGTCTCCATGACGAGTTCAAGAATACCGTGGGAATCTTGACCCGGCGCTTGCGGGACGAAGGGCCCAACAGGGAACTGGTGGGGGAGGTTACCGATGCTGTCGGCGCATGGCTGCTCAATCACATCAAGGGCGATGACTTCCGCATGGCCGCTTTCGTTAAAACAAAAGAAGAATCCGCTACGGTTTAGGAACAGGGTAATCCGGAAACCTTCTTCCCTCTATTTTTCATTCACTGACAAAGCGCTGCATTTTTCGATTTTGTCTTCTTTCAGCGCCTCATTCAACAGATCCTCCAGTTCAAGACCTTCGTAGAGACGCGCTGCCTCGTCCGTATTTCCCCGCAATATGGGGTGGGCCGGGCTGAAGATGCTGCAGCAGTCCGCATAGGGGAGAATCGAGGTCTCATAGGTATTGATGCTCTCCGCCATGCGTATGATCCTGTCCTTGTCCATGCCGATGAGAGGACGGAGAACCGGCAGTTTCAGCCTGCTCTGGGTACAGTTGAGGTTTTCTATGGTTTGGCTTGCCACCTGTGAGAGGCTCTCTCCGGTGATTAGGCAGCGGCAGCGGTTTCTCCGGGCAATCCGTTCGGCGCATTCCATCATGGCCATGCGGAGCATCACGGTGCTCCAGGCCGGGGGAGCCCTTTCCTTTATCCTGACCTGTACTTTTGTAAAACCGATGCAATGCAGCCGTATCCCCATCGTATAAGATCCCACGATTCCGGCAAGTTTAATAACCTTTTGACGGGCTTCTTCCGAGGTGTAAGGATATGCGTGAAAATAGACTGCGTCGATACCCATGCCGCGGCCTGCCATCATCCAGCCGGCAACAGGAGAATCGATGCCCCCGGAGAGAAGCAGGAGACCCCTGCCGGCAGTCCCTACGGGCAGGCCGCCCAGTCCCCGGCGGGCATCTCCGTAGATAAAAGCCTTCTCCCGAATCTCCACGCCGATGACCGCTTCAGGGTTTTTTACCCTGACCTCCAGTTCCGGCGCGGCTTCCCGTACCCTGTCTCCTGCCCGGCAGCAGATCTCGTAGGAACTCAAGGGGAAGCTCTTGTCCGTTCTCCGCGCCTCGATCTTGAAGGATCGTATTCCCCGGAGGGATAGTTCCCTGCCTTCCGCCGCACAGGCCGCCATCACTTCTTCGGGTGTTTTTCCGGTTTTTCTGGCCTTTGCCCAGCCTGAAATACCGAAGAATCTGTCCAGGATCTTTTCCGTAATTTCGGCTTCTTCTTCGCCGCAGAATACATAGTACCTGCCATTGGTGTTTTCAAGCCTGAAATTCTTCCTTCCAAGAGCAGCGGAAAGCAGAAGAATGAGGTTTCTTCTCAGTATCTGTTCAAACCCTTCCCGGTTTCCGCCTTTCAGAGTCAATTCCCCGGGCTTCAGGAGGTAGGTTGCTTCGTTGATTATCATAGATATTCAAGCACTTCGTGAATTGCGGCTATAAGGGCTTCAATCTCCTCATCCGTGGTAGACCAGCCTTGGGATATGCGGATGCCTTCCAGCCGGAGTCTGGGATCAATGCCCATGGCGGCCAATACAGGCCGTTCAGGTGAGGCTGCCGAACAGGCCGAGCCGGTGGAAACCGCAAAACCGAGATCGTCCAGAGCCCGGGCCATCACCTCTCCGGGAATGTCCCTGAAAGCCGTTTGCAGTATCCATGGTGAGAAACGGGAATCCAGGGGGAGCCTGTCTTCGGGAATAAGGGTACAACGTTCGATTGATCCGAGGGCCGAGATAAGCTTCATAAAGCGTTTTTCCGCTGCCGCTGCGGCAGCCTTTTGAGCCTGCGCTTCCGCATGAGCCTCAAGCACGGCGGCAAACTCCAGAGCGCCTGCGGTGTTTTCCGTCCCGGGCCGTATTCCTCCTTCCTGTCCCCCGCCCAAAACGAGAACACTCAGCGGTTTTTTAAGATAGAGAAGCCCTATACCGCGGGGCCCGCCCAGCTTGTGGGCGCTGAACGCTGCCGAATCAAGATCCCACCCCTCAAGATTCAGGGGTATCTTCCCCGCAGCCTGTACCAGATCCGCATGAAAGTGAACGCGCGGGCCGCCGCTTTTCCGCAGTATCTCCCCGAGGCTTTTCAGATCCATTATGGCGCCGGTTTCGTTATTTACCGCCATAATTGCAGCCATCCTGGGGGAACCATGTTTTTCAATGGCTTTTTCAAGGCTTTCCCCGCCTATTCTGCCGTCTTTATCCGCCGGAATTGACCAGACCTGCTTCCCCATCCGTTCAAGAACCAGACAATTTTCCCGCACCGCAGGATGTTCCACTGCGGAATAGCAAATTCCCCCTCCTCCGGGCCGGAGCAGCATTGAAAAGAGAACAATTGCATTGGATTCGGTGCCTCCGGAGGTAAAAAAGAGGGTTTTTGCCGCTACTCCCAGTACCTTTGCACAGCGTTCGCGGGCCTCTTCCAGAGCTTCACGGGCGGCCTTGCCTTCCCGGTGAATGGAAGAAGGATTGGCAAAAGAGACTTCTCCTGTACTTTTATGCGGCATGGCGCTGGCGGCCCAGTCAAAATAGTAACGTTTGATAATACCAACCCTACTATAAAAGCAAAAAAATTTATAGTACCATGAACCGGTTTCAAAATCCGGTGTAACTCTTTTGTATAATGGGGGAAATGAATGCTCGTTTTGAAATTCGGCGGAAGCTCGGTTGGTAGTCCCGGGGCGGTACGGAACATAATTTCAATCCTCAATGATCCGGATCACCGGGAAAAGGACGGGATAGTGGTGGTTTCCGCCCTGTCCGGTGTTACCGACAGTCTTATAAGTCAGGCCCGGCTGGCCGAGGGGGGGAATGTCTCCTACGGCCTGGGGCTGAGGGAACTGAGGGAGCGCCATGCCGGTATGGCGGCGGCTTTTCTCAAGGATTCCGCTATGGAAACCGCCCTTGCAGATCTGGACAAGCTTATTGGGGAGCTTACCCAGTACCTTGACGGGATAGCCCTTCTGGGTGAACTTTCAAAGCGGATTCTCGATTCCGTAATGAGTTTCGGGGAGAGGCTTTCCGCTTCTCTTATGACCCGAATCCTCCTTGCCGAAGGCATAGACGCAGACTTTGTAGATTCCCGGAACCTTTTGAGGACAGACAGTAATTTTGGAAATGCCCGCTGCCTCCAGGAGATAAGTTTTTCCAATATCCGCAGCCACCTGAAAAGCGGCAGGGGAGGGCGGATCAAGGTTGTTACCGGCTTTATCGGTTCCACCGAAGGCGGTGTCACCACTACCCTGGGCCGGGGAGGTTCCGATCTCAGCGCCGCAATCTTCGGGGCGGCCCTGGCGGTTGAAGTCGTGGAGATCTGGACGGATGTGGACGGGATTCTTACCGCAGATCCCCGGCTGGTAAAAAACGCCTTTACCATTGAAGAGATCTCCTACGTGGAGGCCATGGAGCTGTCCCATTTTGGCGCCAAGGTGCTTTTTACCCCCACGATCAAGCCGGCTCTGGAGAAAGGCATACCGATCCGGATACGGAATACCTTCAACGTTTCGGGACCCGGCACCTGGATACGCCGGGAGGCCGTCCAGGGAGACTATGCGATCCGGGGCATCAGTTCCATGCAGGATGTGGCTTTGGTACGGGTTCAGGGATCCGGCATGGTCGGGGTTGCGGGCTTCTCTTCCCGGCTTTTCGGCGCCCTGGCGCGGCGGGGCATCAACATCATCCTTATTACCCAGAGTTCCAGCGAGTATTCGATATGCTTTGCCATCATCCCCAGGGATGCGCCCGCGGCCAAAGATTCAATCAATGAGGAATTCAGCAGGGAGATAGCGGCGCTTTCCATAGATCCGCCGGTCATCGAGGGAGGACTTTCTATTATTGCGGTGGTGGGTTCCCGAATGAAACGGAGTTCCGGTATTTCGGGCAAAGTTTTCCACGCGCTGGGCCGGAACGGGGTTAATGTGGTGGCAATCGCCCAGGGTTCTTCGGAGCTTAATATCTCCGCGGTGGTAACCCAGCAGGATGAGGCAAAGGCCATTAATTCGATTCATGAGGCTTTCTTCCTCTCCGGTGTGCGTTCGGTGAATCTCTTCCTTGTGGGGATAGGGCTCATCGGCGGCACCCTGCTGGAACAGCTTGCCGGACAGCAGGAGGTTCTCGCGGAAAACCACATGATCCGCATAAACCTTGTTGCGGCCGCCAATTCAAAGCGGATGGCCTTCTGTGCAGGAGGACTCGATCCTGCCGAAGTGAAAAATCTGTTACATGATTCAAAACCGGGAACAGCCCTCCGGCCCGGAGAGAATCCCCTTGTTCAGGACTTTAACCTGGAACTCTTTATCGAAAAGATGAAGTCCTTCAACATGCCGAATACCTGTTTCTGCGACTGCACCGCCAGTGATAGCGTTTCCTCCGTATACGGGGACATACTCCGCTCTTCGATTCCCGTTGTTACCCCCAACAAACGGGCCAATGCAGGCTCCCTGGATTATTACAGGCTTCTCACCGGTTTCTCCCGTGACCGGGGCATCCCCTACCTCTATGAAACCACGGTCTGTGCGGGCCTCCCCGTTATCTCCACCCTCCGGGATCTTTCCCTCTCAGGAGACAAGGTTCTGCGCATCGAGGCGGTTCTTTCCGGGACTTTAAGCTTTATCTTCAACAACTACGACGGCGGAAAGACCTTCTCGGCCCTGGTCAGGGAGGCAAAGGCCGCAGGCTACACGGAACCCGATCCCAGGGACGACCTCAACGCCATGGATGCGGCCCGCAAGGCCCTTATCCTTGCCAGAGAATGCGGCATGAACCTTGAATTCTCCGCGGTGACCATAGAACCGATCCTGCCCCCCGCATGTTTCGAGGCTGAGGATGTGGAGACATTTTTCAAAGAACTTGAAAAATCCGATGAAGCATTTGAAAAACGCCGCTCG
The DNA here is from genome assembly GCA_031268245.1 of Treponema sp. Classification (GTDB taxonomy): domain Bacteria; phylum Spirochaetota; class Spirochaetia; order Treponematales; family Breznakiellaceae; genus JAIRNJ01. The sequence goes on from JAIRXN010000212.1 coordinate 14,610, forward strand.
GCGGCTGCAGCGGCAGATAGATCCCTCCGCTATGTGGCGGTTATCGAAGAGGGCAAGGCAAGCCTCTCCCTCCGGGAAGAAGCGTCCGGCAGCCCCTTCCGCTCACTGGTAGACTCCGACAACATTGTGGTGATCACCACAGCCCGTTATTCACGCCTCCCCATGGTGATCAAGGGCCCCGGAGCCGGAGCCCAGGTTACCGCGGGCGGGGTTTTCGCGGACATTGTGCGTATAGCGCGGACGCTGGTGTAAGAAATTAGCCGGGATAAGGTTGAAGTTCATTCACACATGGGGTCGGGCTTGCTGGAAAGCGCCTGTTAAACAGACAAATTGATAGTTGAAAACAAGATGGTAAAGTTCTACTCCTGAGGGTGCAGGACAATTTTAATCGGGTTCTCTTTTTTGTCCCTCATTATTTCAAAGCCCCGGCTGATATCCGCCAGGGGAAAGCGGTGGGTAACCATGTCCTTCACATTGATACGGCCGCTGGCAATCAGCGTAAGAAGGGGTTTCCAAACACGCGGCTCTCCGACAGCGCCATAGATTTCAAGCTGGTTGAGGTTTATGTTCATCACCGGAAACTGAATGGCTTCTCTATCCCCTGGCAGGCCGTAAAGATAAATTCGGCCTGCTTTGCGGACTATATCAAAACACTGATTGATTGTTTCCGCGGCGCCGGCGGCTTCGCATACAATGTCCGCCCCGATGCCGCCGGTTTCCACACGTACTTTTTCAATGACATTTTCCTCCGCGGAATTAATGAGAATATCCGCGCCAAAATGTTCTGCCCGCCCAAGGCGTTCTGCGTTCCGTGCTATAGCGATAACCTTTCCTGCTCCCAAGGCTTTGGCGCCCTGAATAAAAGCAAGACCGGCGGGGCCAACCCCGTATACGGC